>JAKMCZ010000021.1 GCA_022428185.1 Alphaproteobacteria bacterium
GGTTCATATTGTCGGTATTGGCGGCATCGGCATGAGCGGCATTGCCGAGGTGATGCATGTAATGGGCTATGACGTGCAGTGCAGTGATTTGGGTGATAATGCCAATACGAAAAGACTGCGCGACATGGGAATTAAAGTGGCGGTCGGTCATGCGCCTGAAAACATTGAAGGCGCAGGCGTTGTCACTATTTCATCCGCCGTAGCGGCGGATAATCCCGAAGTTATTGCGGCGCGAGCCGGACATATTCCGGTTGTGCGTCGGGCTGAAATGCTGGCTGAGCTGATGCGGTTAAAGCCCTGCATCACCATTGCCGGCACGCATGGCAAAACCACCACAACCTCACTCACCGCTGCCATGCTTGACGCGGCGGGCCTCGACCCGACCGTGATTAATGGCGGCATCATTAATGCCTATGGCACAAATGCGCGGCTCGGGCAGGGCGCATGGATGGTGGTAGAGGCCGATGAAAGCGATGGCACTTTTGTGCGCTTGCCGGCGACCATCGGCATTGTGACCAATATCGACCCTGAGCATCTTGACCATTATGGCGACTTTGACGGTTTGCGCGCTGCCTTTGACAGCTACATCGCCAATATTCCGTTTTACGGCGTTGGTATTGTGTGTCTTGACCACCCCGAAGTTCAGGCGATGGTCGGGCGCGTAACCGACCGCCGATTGGTGACCTATGGCCTGAGCGAGCAAGCCGAATTGCGCGCGCATAATATTCGCGAAGACGGGCTTAACCAGCATTTCGACATTATTTATCGCGATCGGCGCAGCGACACTGATTTGGAAATCAGTGATTTGAGCTTACCGATGGCGGGCAAGCATAATTTGCAAAACGCATTGGCGGCGATTGCTGCCGGATTAGAGCTCGGTGCGACTGCAGAAACGATTGCTGCCGCGCTGAACGGCTTTGGCGGTGTCAAAAGACGCTTTTCATCAGTCGGTGAGCTATCGCAAGGCATTAGAATTTTCGACGATTACGCGCATCATCCGGTCGAGATTGAGGCGGTGTTGGAAAGCGCCCGGGCGGTTAGCAAAGGTCGGGTGATTGCGGTTATGCAACCGCATCGCTTCACGCGTTTGCGCGATTTGTTCAATGAGTTTTGCGCCAGCATGAATGGCGCTGATACGGTTTATGTGCTGCCGGTCTATGAAGCGGGCGAAACCCCGATTGAAGGTGTGACCGGCGCGGCACTGGGCGAGGGTTTACGCGCGCACGGGCATCGCCATGTGGTTGCGCTGGCGCGCAATGAAGACCTTGCCGATGCGCTGGCCGATAATTTGCAAGCCGATGATGTGGTGATTTGCATGGGTGCAGGCTCCATCTCGCAACTCGCCAATGATTTACCGACACAATTGGAGGGACGCTTATGAGTGCCAAAGCGACCCCGATGAATAATTCAATGCCCGATTGGCTGAACGCGCTACCGCCTTTGCGCGGCAAGCTGCTGCCCGATGTCATGCTCGGCGATATTTGTTGGTTCCGGGTTGGCGGGCCGGCTGATGTGGTTTTCATGCCCGCCGATGAAGCAGACTTGGGGGCGTTTCTTAAAGCCCTGCCCGACGATGTGCCGCTGACCATAATGGGTGCGGGGTCGAATGTTTTGGTGCGCGATAGGGGGCTTCGCGGCGCGGTTATCCGCCTCGGTGCAAGCTTTGGCACAGTGACGCAAAGCGGTGACACTGAATTGACGGCGGGCGCGGGCGCGCTCGATGTTCGTCTGGCGCGCGCGGCGGCTGATGCCGCACTTTCCGGTCTGGCGTTTTATCGCGGTATTCCGGGCGCGGTCGGCGGTGCGGTGGCGATGAATGCGGGTGCTTATGGCGGCGAGACCGCCGAGGTGCTGGTTGACGTCGAATGGTTCGACCGCAGCGGTGAGAAACATGTCAGCACAGTTGACGAGCTGGCGCTTTCATATCGTCACAACGGACAATCGGGTTTCGCGCTTTATACCTCGGCACGCTTTAGGGGTGTGGCGGGTGATCAGGCGAAAATCACCGCCGATATGGAAGCGATTTCAGATAAGCGCGAGGAAACCCAGCCGATTAAGTCGCGCACCGGTGGCAGCACGTTCAAGAATCCGGGCGGGGCTGACCCTGATGGGGTCAAAGCGTGGAAACTTATCGACGCTGCCGGTTGTCGCGGTTTGCGCGTCGGCGATGCGCAAGTGTCGGAACAGCATTGCAATTTTCTTATCAATCACGGGGTTGCCCGCGCCGCTGATTTGGAAACATTGGGCGAAACGGTGCGCGAAAAAGTGCGCGAAAGCTCGGGCGTATCGCTTGGCTGGGAGATTAAACGATTGGGGGAGGCGCAATGAGTGACCTGCCGCATATCGCCGTCCTGATGGGGGGATGGTCGCCGGAGCGCGAGATTAGCCTGATTTCGGGCGATAAATGTGCCGACGCATTGGTCGCGCTGGGCTATAGGGTCAGCAAGATTGATGTCACGCGCAAGCTCGATGCGCAATTGGACGAGGTGCGGCCCGATATTTGTTTCAACGCGCTGCATGGTGTCGGTGGCGAAGATGGTGAGGTGCAGGGCTTATTGGAAGTGCTTGAAATTCCCTACACCCATTCCGGCGTGCGGGCTTCGGCGTTGGCGATGGACAAGCATTTGTCAAAACAGATTTTTGCCGCCGCCGGAATACCGGTCGCGGAAAGCCTGTTGGTCGATAGCGGAACCACCGACCACCCGATGTCGCCGCCCTATGTGGTCAAGCCGGTCAATCAAGGCTCCAGTGTCGGCGTTGAGATTATCAGCGAAGGCAGCAATAGCGTGCCCAAAAGCCTGACTGAAAAGGGCTGGGCGTTTGATGGCGTGGCGATGGTTGAAAAATATATTGCCGGTCATGAGCTGACCTGCGCGATGATGGGCGATGTGGCCCTCGATGTAATGGAAATTGTGCCGGTCAATGGCTGGTATGATTATCGCGCCAAATATGATGATGGCGGCTCGCGCCATGAATGTCCGGCCGACATTGATGATGCATTGGCGGCGCGCGTTCAAGATATCAGTCTTCAAGCACATATGCTTTTGGGCTGTCGTGGTGTCACCCGCGCCGACTTTCGATATGACGCGGCGACAGACGCGCTCATTCTTCTTGAAATCAATACACAACCCGGCATGACGCCGGTCTCGTTAGTGCCCGAAATGGCCGCTTATCGGGGCATTGATTTTAACCAACTTGTGCAATGGATTGTGGAGGACGCCTCATGCCGAAGGTAAAGCAAGCTAATCAGGCCAGCGCTAAATCAAACTCGACGGTGATGAATTATCTCATCTCATTTCTGGCGACCCCATTTAACCTGCTCTTCATCGGGCTCAAAATTATCTGGTCGGGACGCAAATTGCGCTTGGCAGCGATTGCGCTGACGCTTATCGGCAGCACCGTCTTGATTTTTCGGGTCGATGGGTTGAGTGCGGTGGCTGATATGATACGCCAGCAAACCCATTCGGCGACCGCATCGATGGGCTTCAAGGTCAATGACATAACCGTTCAAGGGCGCAAGCGCACGCAGCGCGATGACTTGCTGGCCGCCGTTGATATTCGCCAAAATGCGCCGATTTTTGCGGTTGATTTGCCTAATGTTCATGCTCGCATTGAAGCCTTGCCCTGGGTCGAAACGGCAACCATTTTGCGTCGCTTACCCAATATCATTCATATCGAATTGGTCGAGCGCGAGCCGTTTGCCTTTTATCAATCTGACGGTGATGTGGCGTTGATTGACGAAAAGGGCATCACCATCACCCGTCACCATCTCTTGCCGTTCGGTCATTTGCCGGTGTTTTCCGGAAAAGGTGCAGCGCTTCGCGCATCGGCTTTGATGGAAATGTTGCAGGCCTATCCGGTATTGAGAAACCGCATGGTGGCAGCGCGTTGGAACGGCAATCGCCGTTGGTCGGTGCAGCTTGACCATGGCGGTGAGGTGCATTTACCGGCGCATGGCGTAATTGATGCACTCGACCGGCTGATGACTTTGGAAAAGGAACGTCGCGTATTGGCGATTGAAAATCAGGCCATTGATTTGCGCCTTCCTGACCGCGTATTGCTGCGTCCGGCGAGCGAACGCTCCAGTGGCGTTACTAAAAAAGATGGGGAGATTGCCTCTTGAACCTGCCGCTTGACCATAGCCGCTTCGGCAAATCGCAAGGGCTGACGCTGCGGCGCGGCGCGATTGCTGCGCTTGATGTCGGCACGTCAAAAGTGGCGTGTTTGATTGGCGAGCACAATAATGATGGCGATGAGCGCAGTATGGTGCGTATTTCCGGTTTCGGACATCAATCATCAGACGGGCTGAACGCCGGCCAGGTGATTGATATGCGCGCCGCCGAAGATAGTATCCGCGCCGCCGTTGATGCGGCCGAGCGCATGGCAAATATGGAAGTTCGGCAAGTGGTTATCGGATTGTCTGCTGCCCATCTCGACAGTCGCATTTGTCAGGCCGATGTGCTGCTCAATGGTCACGCCGTCAGCGAAGAGCATATGACCGCTGCTTTGCGTCATGCTTATGAAGAGTTTTGGTCGGCAGATGCTGAAATTTTACACGCAATTCCAATAGCTTATGAAATTGACGACAGCCCGGGCATTGCTGACCCGCGCGGCATGTTCGGCGATCGCCTGAAAGTATCCATGCATATGATGTCTGCGCCCTCCGGCCCGGTGCGTAATCTTTTGAGCTGTATCGAGCAATGCCATTTGCAATGCGAAAAGCTGGTCGTCACCCCTTATGCCAGCGCTCTGTCAACGCTGATGCAAGACGAGCTCGATTTGGGCGTGCTGCATATGGATATGGGTGGCGGCACAACCAGTGCCAGTATTTTCTATGAAGGCGAGCCGCTTTTCACCGCCGTTGTGCCGGTCGGCGGCAAGCATATAACTGCCGATATTGCGCATGGTTTGAACGTGTCGCTGGTCACTGCCGAGCGTATCAAAACGCTTTATGGCAGTGCGTTGGCTACGCCGGTCGGCGAACGCGAACAATTTGAAGTGCCGGTTATTGGCGGCGACCATCAAACCTTGCCGCGCAGCGAATTGACCAAAATCATTCGCCCGCGTCTTGAAGAAACATTTGAAATGGTGGCTGAGCAGATAAACCGCTCTGGGCTTGCTCATCTGGCCGGTCGCCGTGCCGTGATGACCGGCGGGGCAGCGCAGTTAAACGGCGCCCCCGAATTGGCGCATACAATTATGGAAAAACAAACGCGGCTTGCCGCACCGATGCGGCTCACCGGCCTGCCCGAAGCGGCGGCCAAGCCGTCATTCGCCGCTTGTGCAGGGTTGTTGAGTTATGCCGGACGCAATCACGCCGACGCTGTTTTGCAGGAAGCCACGCGCGGCCCGCTGGGCTGGCTCGGCAACTGGCTGAAGAGGAATTTTTAATGCTTTCAAGAGCAAGAAATGTAGATCGAAGAAAGTTCAACTGCGTACGGGCGGCATTGGGGCCGTCTTTGAACATCGCAGCCCTTGATTTGGGCGATGGCTGCAGTGTTTTTCAACCAACCAAAAACTCGCCCGAAATTGGCGAGTAGAAAAGGAGAAAGCTATGAGTATTCAACTTACCGTTCCCCCGAAAAGGGAACTCAAACCGAGAATTGTTGTTTTTGGGGTCGGCGGTGCCGGCTGCAATGCAGTCAATAATATGATTGCCGCCGGACTGGAGGGTGTCGATTTCGTCGTCGCCAATACCGACGCGCAATCGCTCAGCAATAATAGTGCTGATCGCCGGATTCAAATCGGCTCGAAGCTGACTGAAGGGCTTGGCGCAGGTGCTGACCCCGGTATTGGTCGTGCTGCCGCTGAAGAAACAATGGCGGAAATTGTCGATATGCTGCAAGGCGCACATATGGCCTTTGTCACCGCCGGTATGGGCGGCGGCACCGGCACGGGTGCGGCGCCGGTGATTGCCCGTGCAGCGCGCGAGCAGGGCATTTTGACGGTTGGCGTCGTTACCAAGCCGTTTGACTTTGAAGGTGGCCGCCGTATGCGTGCTGCCATGAGCGGCATTGAGGAACTGGCTAAAGAAGTCGATACGCTGATTATCATTCCAAACCAGAATCTGTTCCGCATTGCCAATGCACAAACCACATTTGCCGAAGCTTTTGCGATGGCTGATGAGGTGCTTCATTCAGGTGTGGCCGGTATTACTGATTTGATGGTCAAACCGGGTCTTATCAATCTCGACTTTGCCGATGTTAAAACGGTAATGAATGAGATGGGCAAGGCGATGATGGGCACAGGCGAAGCCGAGGGCGACAAGCGCGCCACCGAGGCTGCCGAAGCCGCGATTGCCAATCCGCTGCTTGAAGATGTGTCTATGCAGGGCGCCTGCGGTGTGCTGATCAACATTACGGGCGGCGATGACATGACGCTCTATGAGGTTGATGAAGCGGCCAATCGTATTCGCGAAGAAGTCGATCCCGAATGTAACATCATTATCGGTTCGACCTTTGATGATGCGTTGCGCGGCACGATGCGGGTTTCCGTTGTTGCCACGGGCATTGAGGCAGGGGCGCAATTAAAGGCGCTTGATGGCGGTCAGGCATCACCTCAGGTGATTGCCATGTCTTCTAATGAGGCGTCTGCCAATGAGATGGCGACCGAACAGGCCGCAGAAGCCGGTATCGGCGACATAGCGGTTGATATGCCACAGCAAGGGGCTGATGAAGCAGCAATGCAGCCAAGTGGCGCGGAAACGCCAATGGCACCTGCCGCAACCTCGCCAGATGAGGGCGACCTGCCAGGTTTTCTAACCGGTCAGCAGGCAGAAAAACCAATCCGTCCGGCAATTTCCAAACGCAAACGCTCTTTTATTGACCGCGTCTTCGGCAATAAAAAGCCTGCGCCGCCGGAAGAGAGCAAGGCGATGCCAAAAATCGATATGGCTGAGATGCCTATCGAGGAACCAGCTCCGATGGAAGCTGCTGAAATGGCAGATATTGCTATCGAACAACCGGCCATTGCGCAGCAACCTGCTGCTTCGGTGGACGAGTTGGACGCTCCGGAAAAAGAGCCGATGCCGATTGTTGCAGAAGCCCCGGAAACGCCGGAAATCGCTGAGCCTGAGGTGAAAGCCGAAGCGGATACAGCGCGATCGCTGGATTTGTCAGCACCAAAAGAAGCGGCTCAAGCTCTGGAAGAAGCTCCAAAAGAGGCACCCAAAGCCTCCGAGCAAGCTGCTGAAAAAGCACCTGAAGCTGAAAAAGCGCCGGAAGTATCGGCACCTAGCGTCGATGCGGTTAGCGTGCAGCCGGTTGTGCAAACCACGATGAATACAGGTACGACGATGTCCAGCAGTTCGTTTGAAGGCGATCAGCTTGATATTCCGGCCTTTTTACGTCGTTAAAATCTCCTGCGGCGCGGGTTAACCGCGCCGTTTGAATTGGCTTTTAGCCATTTATCAACGTCGGGCAGGCGCGCGTTATGCTTTCTCCATGCGCCTGCCCGATAATTTGCCCCATCGTTTATCTGACCATTTTCACCTCTATGAATTAACCCGCTCCCAATTGGCGGCGCGTCATGCCATTCCAAACCACCCTAATGCCAAACAAGTCGCCGCCTTGCGCCTGTTGTGCCGCAATGTTTTAGAGCCGGTGCGACGGCATTTTAAGATACCGATTGTGCCGAGTAGCGGGTTTAGATGCCTGCCGCTCAATCGCCTGCTCGGGAGCTCCGATTCGAGCAGCCATTGTCGCGGTGAGGCGGTGGATTTTGAGGTTATCGGGGTGAGTAATGCCGCCTTGTCAGAGTGGATTGCGTCGAACCTTGAATTCGACCAACTGATTGTCGAATATCCACAGGCTGAAAACGGTAATGCCGGATGGGTGCATGTATCGATAAAAGCCGGTGAAAACCGCAACCAATGCCTGACGCGCCACGCTTACGGCTATGTTCACGGCCTGCCTGTGTTCTCAAAACGTTCTAAACCGTAGAGAAACCGTAACAAAAGGCAATAATCTGTTATTTGTGATGCATGGTGAGCTTATGTAGAACACACTCATGAAAGCCCTATGCGGGCAGCAATGAGGAAACACAGATGGCCGCACCCGCCAGCATCGCAGAAATCCACGAGCAGTACACTGCCGTGTCGCCTGCTGCTTTGGGTGGTGAGGCGCGCATGGGTGTCTGGCAAACAACTTTGACGCGCGAAGCTAAGCTGAGCGGCATTGGCCTGCATTCTGGCCGCAAAGTGAGTATGCGCCTGCGTCCTGCCGCTGCTGATACGGGCATTGTTTTTATCCGGACTGATGTTGCTGAAGATGAAGCCGTTATTCCGGCTTTATGCGCCAGCGTGTGCGACGTCACTCTATCAT
>JAKMCZ010000023.1 GCA_022428185.1 Alphaproteobacteria bacterium
CAGGAGCCTCTTCAACAGGAGCCTCTTCAACAGGAGCTTCTTCCAACGCAGGTTCAGCCGCCGGTTCGGCAGATGCACCCAAATCAATACCTGCTGACGAAGAGCTTTCTTCGATACCGGCAATCACCGCTTTGGAAATCAGATTGCAATAAAGTTCAATAGCCCGCGCCGCGTCATCATTACCGGGAATCGGATAATCGATATTGTCGGGGTCACAATTACTGTCGACAATCGCAATCACCGGAATACCCAAAGTTTTGGCTTCGGCAATAGCGATGGCTTCCTTATTGGTGTCCACAACGAACATCAATTCAGGCACGCCGCCCATTTCTTTAATGCCACCCAGCGCGCGTTCCAGCTTTTCGCGCTCGCGTGTCAGATTGAGAATTTCTTTTTTGGTCAAGCCGCCGGCGCCGTCGCCATCAAGCTTTTCTTCCAGTTCGCGCAGACGCTTAATCGAATTCGAAATCGTCTGCCAGTTGGTCAGCGTGCCGCCGAGCCAACGCGAATTCATGAAATATTGCGCGCATTGTCCGGCATGGCGGGCAATCGGCTCGCTGGCCTGACGCTTGGTGCCGACAAACAAAACGCGACCGCCCGAGGCGACAACATCTTTAACCGCGACAAGCGCTTGATGCAGCATCGGGACGGTTTTCGACAAATCCATAATATGAATACCGTTGCGGTCGCCAAAAATATAAGACGCCATTTTAGGGTTCCAACGGTGGGTTTGGTGACCAAAATGCACCCCTGCTTCCAGCAGTTGACGCATATTGTAATCGGGCAGTGCAGCCATTGCGTTGCCTTCCTTTCTCTCGTTAATCCGCCGCAGGGGTATCATCGAACCTTATGTCCGACACGAAGAGCACCCGGCAATCGGGCATTCCCTGCGTGAGTAATGGCTGTGATATAGGCAATTCAGCGGCCTGCCGCAAGCGAAATATCGCCGCCTCCGGCCTAAACTTCTTCGACGTGCAAAACGCCCGGAACGGCTTTAATCGCCCCCGCCACGCGCGGATTGATGGCGTATTTGCTAGGCAAGCGCATTTCCACTTCGCGGTCCGGCGCCATCACCACCAGCGATACCTCGCCACCGCGTTTATGCGATGGCTGTTCGACATCTTCGAGGCGGGCGCGCAATCCGGCGCAGGCTTCGGGCTTTTCGACAAATATCCGCAAACCCGCTTCGGTATTGGCAACCACGTCATCGACCGGCCTCATGCCTTGCGCCAAAAGTCGCATATCGCCCTCTTCGCGCTCAATAGACACCGAGGCAACAACCAAAGCGCCAACCTGCAATAGGTCGCGCGACCCGTTCAGCAATTCGGAAAAGGCTGTCATTTCAAATTGACCGGTCGCATCTGACAGGGTGATGAAGGCAAACGGATTGCCCTTTTTGGACTTGCGTTCATCGACCTTTATCACCGCACCGGCGACCATAATTTCTTTCTCAACGCGGCTTTCCAGTTCAGCAAAGGAAGCAACGCGAGCGCGTTGCAGCAATGATTTATAGTCGTCCAGCGGGTGACCCGACAAGAAATAACCAATCGCGTTAAACTCATGCGTCAAGCGGTCAATGGTCGTCCACGGTGCAAGCGGCTGGGGCAGCGTCGCGCTGTCGCTGACATCGGCCTCGCCAAACAGGTTTTCCTGCTGCGTTTCTTTTTCAGATTGGGTGATGCTGGCCTCGCCCAGCAGCATCTCAATACCCGACATTAATTTGGCGCGGTCAGGCTCCAAACTGTCGAGCGCACCGGCGGCGATAAGATGCTCCAGCAATCGCTTGTTCAGGCCAATGCCTGCCGTGCGACGGGCAAAATCAAACACATCTTTAAAGGCACCATTGGCTTGCCGCTCAGCAACCAATGATTGCATTGCCAGACTGCCGACATTGCGAATGGCCGCCAGCGCGTAAAACACTTGATTGCCCTCGATTGAAAACCAAGCCTCAGAGCGATTGACATCGGGCGTGCAGACCTCGATATCGCGCTTGGCGGCATCTTGTTTAAAGATATTCAGCTGCTCTGTGCGTTCAAAATCCAGCGACATGGAAGCGGCATAGAAGGCGACCGGATGATTGGCCTTTAACCAAGCCGTTTGATAGGCAATCAATGCATAAGCCGCCGCATGGCTTTTGTTGAAGCCGTAACCGGCAAAGCTGTCGACCTGGTCAAAAATCTCCGCCGCCTTGTTTTTCGGCACGCCATTTTCAATCGCGCCATCAACAAAGCGCGTTTTTTGTGCTGCCATTTCCGCCTTAATTTTCTTACCCATTGCGCGGCGCAACAAATCTGCCTCGCCCAGTGAATAACCGGATAAGGTTTGCGCGATTTGCATCACCTGTTCCTGATAAATCATCACCCCATAGGTTTCCTGCAAAATCGGTTGCAGCGTGTCATACAAATAATCGAGCTCTTCCTCGCCTTTTTTACGGGCGATAAACAGCGGAATATTATCCATCGGGCCGGGACGATAAAGCGCCACAAGCGCGATAATATCTTCAAATTTATCCGGCTTCATCTTGCGCAGCACATCACGCATGCCGGCACTTTCAAGCTGAAACACACCGACCGTATCGCCGCGCCCCATCAACTCATAGCTCTCCTCATCATCGAGCGGCAGATTATTGATATCGACGCTCACACCCTTTTCAGCCAGCAGCTCAACCGCCTTTTCCAGCACGGTCAGTGTTTTCAAACCGAGGAAATCAAACTTTACCAGACCTGCTTTTCGACCCATTTCATATTAAATTGCGTCACCGGCATGTCCGATTTCGGGTCGCGATAGAGCGGCACAAGCTCTTGCAATGGGCGGTCGCCAATAACCACACCGGCGGCGTGGGTCGAGGCATGGCGATAAAGCCCCTCCAATTTCAAGCTGATTTCCAACAATTCCGCCACTTGCGGATCGCTGTCGCGCTCGGCCTGAAAGCGCGGTTCGCCCTCAATCGCTTGCTCCAATGTCACCGGATTGGCGGGATTATTCGGCACCATTTTGCAAAGGCTATCGACCTGTCCGTAAGGCATTTGCAACACGCGCCCGACATCGCGCAGCACAGCGCGTGCCTGTAATTTACCGAAGGTGATGATTTGCGCGACTTGATCGCGGCCATATTTTTGCTGCACATAGGAAATCACCTCATCGCGGCGCGACTGGCAGAAATCAATATCGAAATCCGGCATCGATACGCGCTCAGGATTCAAAAACCGCTCGAATAGAAGATTGAAGCGCAACGGGTCGAGATCGGTAATGGTCAACGCCCAAGCGACCACGGATCCGGCCCCCGAACCGCGCCCCGGCCCAACCGCGATATTATTGTTTTTCGCCCATTTGATAAAATCGGCAACGATGAGGAAATATCCCGGAAAGCCCATATCAGCGATGACTTTCAACTCAAACTCAAGACGGTCGCGATAAG
>JAKMCZ010000051.1 GCA_022428185.1 Alphaproteobacteria bacterium
AAATCGCCATCGCGGACAACAAAATACATCGGCACATCGAGCGCATAATCGACATATTGGTCGAAGCCGAAACCGGCATCAAACGCCAAAGGCAGCATGCCCGTGCGCTTGGGATCCGTATCGGTCCACACCAAAGAGCGTTCCGACACATTGCCGGTCGGCTTGCCGTCAATAAACGGTGAATTGGCAAATAAAGCCGTGGCGAGCGGTTGCAAAGCCAGCGCGATACGCAGCTTTTCGACCATATCGGCCTCTGAACCGAAATCGAGATTGACCTGCACCGTGGCGGTCAAATACATCATCTCCGTGCCGCGCCCGCCCTGTTTGGGCATGTAATCGGTCATCAATCGATAACGCCCTTTCGGCATGCGCGGGGCGTTATCAAAATTCCAAAACGGCGTGTAGCCAATGCCGAAATAAGCCTGCCCCAATTGCTCGGCGACAGCGTGAACTTCTTTCATATGCGCGCTTATTTCGGCGCAGGTTTGATGAATATTTTCCAGCGGCGCGCCCGATAATTCCAATTGTCCGGCCGGTTCCAACGTCACCGACCCACCTCCGGCAGCGGCGTCGCGCGCCAACCCGACCAGCGTGTCGCCTTCATATTTGCCCTGCCAGCCAAATTGCATCAGCCCTTCCAGCATGGCTTTAATGCCGTCCGGCCCGTCATAGGGCAGCGGCGCAAAATCAGCTTTACGATAGCCGAATTTTTCATGCTCCGTGCCGATGCGCCAGTCGGCGCGCGGCTTGCAACCGGCGACCATCCAGTCTTTCAGTTCAGATATATTTTCAAGCACGGGAATTGCCGCCTCGGACATCGATGTTCTCCTGCACGCGCAATGGCATGATTGCGTTGGCGGCGTGGTGTTAGTTTGAATGTAGGGTCGTTTGTTAACATCGACAAGGTGATTGCTGTTTTTAGGGCGCTTGCCGCCAATCACCGAGGCGCGATTGAATGAGCGCCAATGCCGCGACCACCGCCGTATCGGTGCGCAAAATACGCGGGCCAAGCGACAATGAAACAACGCCGTCGCGCGCGCGCAACATGGCCCGCTCCGCCGCGTCAAACCCGCCCTCCGGCCCGATAAGCAGCGCCAATCTATCGCCGTGCAGCGCATCGAGCGCAGGAATACCTTCGCCATTCACCGCTTCCTCATCGCAAAAAATCAGCCGCCGATCGCTTGGCAAATCAGCCAGCGCCTCAACCAGATTTATCGGCGCGGCAATCTCAGGCACGCGCATGATATTGCACTGCTCGGCGGCTTCTACCGCATTGGCCGACAGGCGGTCTTGCTTGACCGCTTTGCCGCCCTGCGTGCGCGCCGTGATGACCGGCACTAATTTACCGACCCCCATTTCGGTTGCTTTTTGCGCCAGATAATCCAGCCGCTCGCGCTTTACCGGCGCAACCAGTAGCCAGATATCGCCGCCACTGTCTTGCGCGCGTGTTTGTTCGTCCACCGCAAGCTGCACATGCTTTTTGCCGATTTCAGTTACCCGCGCGCGCCACTCGCCATCGCGGCCATTGAACAGTAAAAGCTGCGCGCCCATGTCCAGCCGCAATACGTTTTTCAGATAATGCGCCTGCTTGTCGTCAAGGCTGACGGTTTGCCCTGACGCCAAATCTTGCACGACATGAAGTCGCTGACTTATCTTCTGGACGGCTGGCGCACTGCGTGGCATGACAAAACCCTAAAAAATGGCTGCTAGAATTTGCTTGTGCCATAAATGACCGAATAGGCCAATGACAGATAAACCCGATATGAAAAATGCGCCGCTCGATAGCGAGACAGACTGGCTGTTGTCACGCCTGTCACCAACCGCGCAGGCTTACGCGCAATTGGCGCGTTATGACCGCCCAATCGGCGCATGGCTGTTGTTTTGGCCGTGCCTTTGGGGGGTGGCTTTAGCCGGTGCACAGACCGACACATTGCCGTCGCTCGCCCATATGGCGGCGTTTGCCGTCGGCGCGCTGGCAATGCGCGGCGCGGGCTGCACCTATAATGATATTATCGACCGCGAATTGGACGCAAAAGTCGACCGCACATCTTTGCGCCCGCTGCCCTCACAGCGCGTCAGTGTATCGGGCGCATGGGGATTTTTGGTGGCGCAATTATTCATCGGCCTGCTGGTGCTGGTTTCCTTTCAGTCGCTGTTTATGTTCGCGCTGGGGGTTATCGCGCTCCTGCCGGTGGCCGCCTATCCGTTTATGAAGCGCATCACCTATTGGCCGCAAGCTTGGCTTGGCCTGACCTTTAATTGGGGCGCGCTGATGGGCTATGCGGCGATGACCGACCATTTAGCACCACAGGCTTTCGCGCTTTATGCAGCCGGCTTTTTTTGGACGCTGGGCTATGACACGGTGTATGCCCATCAAGACAAAGAAGACGACGCGCTGATCGGCATTAAAAGCACGGCGTTATTATTCGGCGCGCGCACCAAGCCGATGCTGATTTTCTTTTACGCGCTCAGCCTCGCCTGTTTGTCGACTGCCGCCTATATCGGGCAAATCGGCATCTTGTTTTGGACGGCTTTGCCGATTGTCGCCTGGCATTTGCTGATGCAAGTATCGCGCCTCGACATTGATAATGCCGATGTTTGTCTGCAAATCTTTCGTTCAAACCGCAATACGGGTCTGATTATCGCGCTTAGTTTCATTCTAGGCATTTTTTAAAAATGAGCCTATATTCTAGCCCATGAGCATGACCGATACATCGAAATTGCGCCTACACAGTCGCGAGCTGGTGTCGCCGCAAATATTGAAAAAGCTGCAAAGCCGTTCCAATTTGGTCGGACTGGCGTTGATTGCCCATGCTTGGGGCCTGATTTTCGGCGCAATGGCGATGTTTTATCTGTTTCCCAATCCGCTGACATTTATTTTGGCAATCATGATAATCGGCGCGCGGCAATTAGGCATCGCCGTCTTGATGCATGACGCGGCGCATAATGCGCTTTTCCGCACGACAAAGTGGAATAATTGGCTGTCGGACTGGCTGTGCGGCTATCCGATGATGGCGCGCACCGATGCCTATCGGCGCTATCATTTGCACCATCATATGCGCACGCAACAAGACGATGACCCTGATTTGATTTTGTCCAAGCCGTTTCCCATTACCCGCAAAAGTCTGCGCCGCAAACTGTGGCGCGATTTGAGCGGCCAGACCGGTTATCAGCAGCGCAAAGCTCAAATTATCAATGCGTTCGGCGATAAGAAATTGGGGTTGGTCGGACGATTGCGCCATTTCCGCACAAAACTGGGCGGCGCATTGCTCGCCAATCTGATTATTCTGGCAGCCTGCACGGCACTGTTTCATTGGAGCTATTATCTAATGTTCTGGCTGCTGCCGTTTTTGACCTATCACATGGCGATTACGCGGCTCAGAAACATTGCCGAACACGCCATTGTGCCCGACAATAATGACCCGTTTCGCAATGCACGCACGACCAAAACCAACTGGTTGTCGCGCCTGCTGATTGCGCCCTATTGGGTCAATTATCATGTCGAGCATCATTTGATTATGCATGTGCCGAGCTGGCGTTTGCCGCTCATGCACAAAACGCTTTTGGCCGATGGTTATGGCGACCGCATGGAAATCGCCCCCGGCTATTTTGACGTGCTGCGCCGCGCCACCTCGCGCGCCGATGATGAAGACAAGCCCGGCGATATCGTTCATGATGGACGCAATCGCCTGAAGGGTAATTTCTCCGACGGTTTTTCCGAAACCGCATAACCAGATATCAGAGTTTAAGGAAAGCGTATGTCCGTTACTGACAACGAAGCGGTCAATATTAATTTGGCGCATAAATTGATTGACCTGACCCGCGCCGCCGGTGCCGATGCCGCCGATGTGCTGGTCAGCGACAGTGCGTCGCTCTCGGTCTCGTGCCGCCTCGGTCAGTTGGAAGATACCGAACGCGCCGAAAGTCGCGATATCGGCCTGCGCGCCATGATTGGACAAAAACAAGCTTTTGTATCGGGGTCAGCGGTCAGCGATGACGCGTTGGGTCAATTGGCACAACGCGCCGTTGATATGGCGCAAGCGACACCCGAAGACCGCTATTGCGGCTTCGCCCCTGAAGACCGATTGACGCAAGAAATTCCGGCGCTCGATATTGCCGATAGCGTCGAGCCCGATGCCGATAAATTGTTGTCCATGGCGGTAACTTGCGAAGATGCGGCGCGCGCGGTTGAGGGCATCACCAATTCGGAGGGCGGCGGTGCCGGTTGGGGTCGTGCGACCACGGCTTTGGTGACCAGCCACGGCTTTGAAGGTGCTTATACCAGCACCAGTTTTTCGGCCTCTTGCGCGGTTATTGGCGGCGAAGGCGACGCGATGGAACGCGATTATGCCAGCCATTCAGCGCGCCATTTAGAGGATTTGGACGCGCCCGAGGATATCGGCCTGCGCGCCGCCAACCGCACGATTGAGCGATTGAACCCGCGCAAAATGGAAAGCACCAAAACCAATGTGGTTTACGCCCCGCGTGTCGCCGCCTCGCTTTTGGGCCATTTGTCATCTGCCATTTCCGGCGCTGCGATTGCGCGCGGCACGTCATTTTTGCGCGATAAAATGGGCCAGCAAGTGATGAGCGCAAGCGTGACCATCGAAGACGACCCGCTGCGCCCGCGCGGATTGCGCTCAGCCGGTTTCGACGGTGAGGGCGTGAAAACTGAGACACTGGTGCCGGTCAAAGACGGTGTTTTGCAATGCTGGTGGCTCGACAGCGCATCGGCGCGCCAGCTTGATTTACAGACCAATGGACGCGCGGCGCGCGGCATTGGCGGCCCGCCCACGCCTTCAGCGACCAATCTTTATATGCAAGCGGGCGAAGACAGCGTTGAGACCATGCTGAAAAATATCGGCACCGGCTTTTATGTAACCGAGCTTATCGGCATGGGCGTGAACGGTGTCACCGGCGATTATTCACGCGGCGCGTCAGGCTTTTGGATTGAAAATGGCGAACTTGCTTATCCGGTCAGTGAGATGACCATTGCCGGAAACCTTGAAACCATGTTCATGAATATGACACCGGCTGATGATTTGACGTTTCGTCGTGGTGTCAATGCGCCGACAATTCTGGTCGAAGGCATGGCCCTGGCCGGTCTTTAATCAGTTCGCGATAAAGCAGCCCGCCATGATTGCGCCACAATGTGCTATATATCAGAATCATTAGGGTTATGAGGGGCGCAAGCGCCGTGAGATTTTGAGTCAATTGACCGCAGAGCAAAACAAATCCGTCAGCGATGACCATATTTTGACGCATAATCAGCGCGCCGATGTGCAAGCGCGCTATCAGGCGCGCCGTTCGCGCTCGCTGGCTTTAATCGAGCGCATGTTGCGCAGCTATTTGCGTCCCTATCTCGGCCTTTTGGGCATTACGGTTTTGTTGAATGTCATCATCGCCGCCACCACCGGTGCCTTGCCGTGGTTTATCCAGCAAGCGATTGACGAGGTTTTTGAAAATAAAAACACCGATATGCTGCTGCTTGTGCCGCTCGGCGTGATTGTTATTTCCTTGCTCAAGGGCATTGCTACTTTTGGCTCCAATGTGATTATGAATTCGGTCGGTCAGCGCTCGACAGCCAATTTGCAGCGCGATTTATTCGCCCGTTTGGTGCATGGCGATTTGGCTTATGTGGCACAGCAGCATAGCGGCGCTTATATTTCCATTTTCATGAATGATGCGACGCGACTGCGCGATACGGTGTCGAATATTATCGTCGCGCTTATTCGTCATTTACTGACCATGGTCGCGCTGATTACTTTCATGTTCACCATTAATTGGCATTTGGCGCTCATCTACACAGTGATTGTCGTGCCGATGGGTATTTCTGCCATGCGTCGCTTGGGCCGCGTCACCCGCTCGGCATCACGTCAGGGTTTGCAAGAAACCAGCGAGTTTTCAACCCTCATTGCTGAGACCTTGAGCGGTTTGCGCATCGTCAAAGCCTATGGTCAAGAGACCGACCAGATAGCACGCGCCGGGTCGACCATAGATCGGGTGTTGGAATTTACCATGCGCGCCATTCGCGCCCGCGCCGCCGCCAGTCCGGCTATTGAGGCATTAGGCGGTATTGCGGTCGGTGCGATTATTTTTGTCGGCGGTTATCAATCCATGCAGGGCAATTTGACGGCCGGCGAGTTTATGGGCTTCATCACCGCGCTGCTGGCTGTTTATCAACCCTTGCGCTCGGTCGCCAATATGCAAACCATATTGCAAGAAGGCGTGTCGGCAGGCACACGCGTATTCGCCATACTCGACAGCCAAGACCATATTGTCGATGCCAATAAGGCGGTGCAGTTGAAAACCGATAAGGGCGCGGTGCACTTCGATAATGTCTCTTTTCAATATGAGGGGCGCGAGCTTCCGGCTCTCAATAATGTCTCGCTCGATGTGAAACCCGGTCAAACCGTGGCGCTGGTCGGCGCGTCGGGCTCTGGCAAATCGACCTTGCTCAATCTCACCTTGCGCTTTTTCGATGTCAGCGCCGGCGTAATCGAGATTGACGGGCAGGATATCCGCTCAGTGACATTGAACAGTCTGCGCCATGCCACCGCATTGGTGACGCAAGACCCGTTTTTGTTTGACGACACAATCGCCAGCAATATCGCCTATGGCACGCCGTCAGCCGACCAAGCCGCCATTGAACAAGCAGCCAAGCAGGCGGCGGCGCATGAGTTTATCTCCGAGCTTCCGGACGGCTATGAAACCCGTGTCGGCGAAAGCGGCTTGCGGTTATCAGGCGGGCAAAAGCAGCGCGTCGCCATTGCCCGCGCGATGCTTAAAAACGCGCCGATTTTATTGCTCGATGAAGCGACCTCGGCGCTCGACACTGCGTCCGAACAGAAAGTCCAAACCGCGCTTAATGAATTGATGAAGGGACGCACCTCACTGGTGATTGCGCATCGCCTATCCACCATTATGCATGCCGACTGTATTCATGTGATGCAAGATGGCAGCATTGTAGAGAGCGGCGCGCATGATGAATTGCTGGCTCAAAACGGCGTTTATGCAGACCTCTATCAAAAACAATTCGCCGGAGAGAACGGCTAATGGCCGTCATAAGGCTGTATCGTCTTTTTGCATTTTTAGCAGGCCCGCTGCTTGTTTTGCGGCTTCGTCGACGCGCCCGCAACGGACGCGAAGAGGTTAGCCGATTACGCGAACGCTCCGGCTTTGCCTCGATTAACCGCCCATCAGGGCGGCTTATTTGGGTGCATGCCGCCTCGGTCGGCGAGACCAATTCCGTGCTGCCGCTGATTGACGATCTGCTGGCGGCATATGCCGATTTGCATGTTTTACTGACAACCGGCACGGTCACATCGGCTGAGATTATTGGTGCGCGTCAAAAGCGCATGGCTAATGACCGACGCCTCATTCATCAATATGCGCCGCTCGATAGGTCAAAATGGGTAACACGCTTTCTCAATCATTGGCGCCCGCAAGCCGCTTTTTGGGTTGAGAGCGAAATTTGGCCGAATACGATTTTGGCTTGTGCAGCGCGCGGTCTTGAGCCGGTCATGGTTAACGGACGTATGTCGCCGCGCTCTTTCAAACGGTGGCAGGGCTTTGGCACGGCGGCGCGGTTTCTGCTCGGAAAATTTGCGCTGCTGAGCGCGCAAGACACAATCAGCGCCGAACGTTTAGAGAGTTTGGGGCTGGAAAATATCGCCATGCCCGGCAATTTAAAGCTCGATGCCCCTGCGTTAACTTGCGATGACGAAACCTTGCACGCAGTGACCCAAACCTGCGGCACGCGTCCATGCTGGCTCGCCGCCAGCACCCATCCGGGCGAAGAAGAAATACTGCTGACCGCGCACCGTATGATTGGCGAAACGCTTGATAATGTGCTGACCATTATTGTGCCGCGCCACCCTGAGCGAGGGGCTGATATTGCCGCCATGTTGCGCCGCAAGGGCGTCACCATTGCCCGACGGTCAAACAATGAATTGCCCTCAGCGACGACAGATATTTATCTGATGGATACGCTGGGTGAAATGGGGTTGGCCTATCGGTTGGCGGATATTGCTTTCATCGGCGGCACGCTGGTGCCGCATGGCGGGCAGAACCCGTTTGAGGCGGCGCAGCTTGATTGCGCCATATTGCACGGGCCGCATATCGCCAATTTTGAAAGTCTGTTTGACGATATGGCCGCCAAAGGCGCGACCGCCGAGATTACCGATGCCGCCACGCTCGCCACACAAGTCAAAGCGCTGCTCAATAATCGCTCGGCGATTGACCAAATGAGCCAAGCCGCCAAAGAATACAGCGCCTCTATGGGCGGCGCGCGCGCGCGTATGGTTAAGCTACTGGCCCCTTTTTTGGAGGGTCAAAATGGCTGAGCCGCGCTTTTGGCAATCCGCCGCGCATCCGTTGAGCCTCGCGCTGATGCCTGTCTCGCTTGTCTATCGCGGGTTGGAAGCAGCCAATCGAAAGGTCACGCAAACCCAGCACCCGGGCAAGCCGGTTATTTGTGTCGGCAATTTGACCGCCGGTGGTGCGGGCAAAACACCGACCGTGCGCTGGCTGGCTGAGCAATTGGCGGCGCAGGGCAGACGACCGGCGATTTTATCACGCGGCTATGGCGGCGAAGAAAAAGGCCCGCTGAAAGTGCTGGCTAACGCGCACAATGCCGCTCAAGTGGGTGACGAGCCGCTCATGCTGGCGGCCGATTGGCCGGTCTATGTCGGCGCCGACCGCATGCAATCACTCCGCCTCGCCGTGCAAGACGGTGCCGATCTAATGATAAAAGATGACGGCTTTCAAAACCCCTCAATGGCACATCATTTCAATCTGATTGTTGTCGATGGCGCGACCGGTATCGGCAACGGACGCTTGCTGCCGAGCGGACCGATGCGCCAGCCCCTCGCCGTCGCGCTTGATAGGCTTGATGCGCTGCTGGTTTTGGGCGCGCCCAAGCACGCCAGCCTTGCTTTGCTGATGGACGCGGTGGAAGCCTTCGGCAAGCCGGTGTTTAGCGGACGCATTGACGCAAAAAAAACAGCGACGAAAACGACCACGCAAACAGGCAGCGAAAAAGTATATGGCTTTTGCGGCATCGCCAAGCCGGAAAAATTTCGCGCCAGCCTTGAAGCGCAGGGTTATCAAGTGAGCGACGTTCGTGCATTTTCTGACCATCATGATTTCAGCGAGGCTGACGCCAAACAATTGCTGGCGCTTGAAACGCCGCTCATCACCACAGAAAAAGATATGGCGCGACTGCAAGGGGCAAAACCTGAAAGCGCGCGCGCGCAATTGGCTGCGGCGGCAGACGTGTTGAAAGTCGAATTAAAAGTCGATAATCAAGCAGCTTTGCTGCAAGCGATTGAAACAGCGATTGCCGACGGTCAAGCCAATCAGAATTATAAGTCTTACTGACCCGCTTCTATTTATTAGGAGATCCGTCAACCAGAAGTGCGGGGTCAATGCGCGCACCACGCCAAAACATGCGCCAATCGAGATGCGGGCCGGTCGAGCGGCCGGTTGAGCCGACGGTCGCAATAACATCGCCGCGCTTGACCTTGTCGCCGACCTTCACCTGCAAACTGTCGAGATGCATATAGGCCGAGGTGACCGACAGACCGTGGTCGATAAAAACCAGCCCGCCTTCAAAATACATATCAGGCTCGGCCAAAGTGACCGTGCCCGAAGCCGGTGCCGTAACCGCCGTGCCACGCGGCGCAGCGATATCAATGCCAAAATGCGGCCGACGCGCCTCGCCATTATAAAACCGCTGACTGCCATAAACGCCGGTAATGCGCCCGCGCGTCGGCCAAACAAAGCCTTGTGAAAATCCGCTTTGCGTGCTGGCAATGGCGCGTGCGGCGCGTTTTAGCTTGCCTTGCGCGATAATGCGCGGCCAAGCATCGTCGGGCGGGGTCACCATAGCGGGCGGCAAACCGTCAATGCGCTGAATATTATATTGGCGCGGCGTCAGTTTGACGGCGACGGTTTGTGATTTCCCCGCATTACTGAATTCCAACCTTTGCGCCAGCTTGGCATCGCGGCCAAAACCCAGCACGGTGCGCGCGCCGACTTGCGGCAGGGTCTCGCCATTGAGCCGCACCGACACGCCGTCGCGCAAATCGAGCACCACCATGCCACCTTGTGTAAACACGCCGCTTTGTGCGGTCACGAAATCGCGCGGCAAATCTGCTGACAATGCCGGCATCGGTAACAAAAAAAGTCCAAAGAAAAGACTAGCTGCGCGCCGCATGGTCCAGTTCCGCTTGCATGGAGGCATTGGCATCAATATAGGCTTCCTGCCGTGCCACACTCCAATAGCGCAAATCTTCCAATTCGATATGTTTGCCCGTAACCGCGCAAACAACATAGGCGCCGGGCATGATGACGTCGAAATCGCCATCGAGATATCGCAATTGTGCTTCGCCACCGGTCATGCCTGTCTCCTTTGCCCGCTATATTAGCTGACCCTGCCCGTCATCGCCAGACGGCGCGGACGATTTGGGTTTGCTTTTCTTTTTTGTCGGCTTTTTGGTTTCAGGAGCAAGCGTGCCGTCCTCAACCCGCGCTGCGACACGCTGAGCATCAGCCAGCCGAATGTCCAGCAGACTGCCGCTTTTGGCCTGCGCTGCGCGGCGCAACGGTTTACCGCTATCATCGAGCACCAGCGCAAAACCGCGCTCCAGCACATTCTCATGGCTGAGCAGCCGAAGCTGGCGGGAAAGTGCCTCCAGACCGGCTTGCTGCCGATTGATTTGGCTATTTAGTTGCCGCACCGCACGCGCCATGAAACCGTTCAAGCGTTCAGCGGCAAAGCGCAAGCGCGTATTGAGCGCAGTCGGGGTCAGCCGCGCCGCGCTTTGCGTCAAACGCGCTGCTTGCCGATTGATATTGGTCGCTAAGCCGCCGCCCAGCCTTTGCGCCACCGCATCGAGGCGTTGCGCGGGCAAGGCCAGCATGTCTTCCAGCTTGGGCAGACCGCGCGCCAAACCGTCCAGATGATTGCGCGTCTGCTCTAATCGTCGCGTTTGCGCGCGCAGCAATCGGGTTTGCGCATCATTGACCTGCGCCACCAAATCGGCGCGCACGGGCACGGCCATTTCAGCCGCCGCCGTTGGTGTGGGCGCGCGCCGGTCAGCGGCAAAATCAATCAGCGTTGTAT
>JAKMCZ010000181.1 GCA_022428185.1 Alphaproteobacteria bacterium
TTTCCACACTGCGTTCGTTCAATTCCTGCTCCAACCGGTCAAGCTCTGCATCACCGGCAACGATAGCGGCAATGGCCGATGCATCGCGCGCCTCAAGTGCATCAATAGCGCCTGATGCAACATGCTCTGCACAAGACCGGCAATGCGCGACACGCTTATCGTGTCGCCGCGATTGGTTTCTTCGCTGATAATGACCAGACTGCGCTTGGCGATATTTTTGGCGTAATCGCCGATGCGCTCCAGCACAGACGCTACTTTTACGGCTGATAAAATGCGCCGCAAATCGGTCGCCATCGGCGCGCGCTTGGCAATGATTTCCACACTGCGTTCGTTCAATTCCTGCTCCAACCGGTCAAGCTCTGCATCACCGGCAACGATAGCGGCAATGGCCGATGCATCGCGCGCCTCAAGTGCATCAATAGCAGCGACAAATTGCTGTTCGGCCAAACCGCCCAATCGGCAAACCAGTTGCGCTAATTCGCCGAGGTCACGGTCAAAGGAGGTAACAATATGTTCGTCGGTCATTAGCCAATTTTCCCTGAAATATAAGCCTCGGTCTGTTTGTTCATCGGATTGGTAAAAATTGCTTCCGTCTGCCCGTGCTCAACCAAATCGCCGAGGTGAAAATAAGCCGTGCGCTGCGATATGCGCGCGGCTTGCTGCATTGAGTGGGTAACAATGACAATCGTGTAATCGCGACGCAATTCTTCAATCAGTTCTTCGATAATCGCCGTTGCAATCGGATCAAGCGCCGAGCAAGGTTCGTCCATCAACACGACATCTGGATTGACGGCAATGGCGCGCGCAATGCACAAGCGTTGCTGCTGACCGCCCGACAGGCTGGTGCCCGACGCGGTTAGTCGATCTTTGACTTCGTCCCATAAACCGGCGCGCTTCAGGCTGCTTTCGACGACTTCATCAAGCCGTGCACGGTCAACCGCCAGCCCATGAATACGCGGCCCGTAAGCAACATTGTCATAAATCGATTTAGGAAATGGGTTGGGCTTTTGAAACACCATGCCGACGCGGGCGCGCAATTCCACCACATCGACTTCATCAGAATAAATATTCTGGTCATCAATGCTTACCACGCCGCCGACGCGGCAGCCGTCAATCACGTCATTCATGCGATTGATACAGCGCAAAAAAGTTGACTTGCCACAGCCCGACGGGCCGATAAGCGCGGTCACTTCATTGGCGTTCAAATCAAGGTCAATGCCGTGTAGCGCGCGCGCCTCGCCATAATGGACGGTAACGTCACGCGCCTTGATTTTTATTTGTGTGGCTTCACTCATCATCAATCTACCATCGCTTCTCAAATCGCCTGCGAAAATAAATGGCCGTCGCATTGACCACGAGAAGCAGGGTTAACAATACCACAATTCCGGCACTGGTTCGGGCGACAAATGCCCGCTCGGGATTATTCGCCCACATATAAATCTGCGCCGGCAGCACGGTTGCTTTCGCCGTCACGTCGGTCGGCACATCGACAATAAAGGCCATCATGCCAATCATCAAAAGCGGCGCGGTTTCACCCGCCGCCTGCGCCAGACCGATAATCGTGCCGGTCAAAATTCCGGGCATGGCGAGTGGCAAGACGTGATGCATGATAACTTGCGTGCGCGACGCGCCAACCCCCAAAGCGGCTTCGCGAATGGAAGGCGGAATGGAAGCAAAGGCGGCGCGGGTTGGAATGATAATGCGCGGCAAGGTCATGAGCGCCAAAACCAGACCGCCGACCAGCGGTGCCGAGCGCGGCAAATGGAAGAAATTGATAAACACGGCCAACCCCAAAAGTCCGTAAACGATAGACGGCACGGCAGCGAGATTGTTGATATTGACCTCAATCAAGGCGGTGTAGCGATTTTTCGGCGCCACTTCTTCGAGATAAATCGCCGCCAAAACGCCCAATGGGAAACTGACAATCAGCGTTACCAATATCGTCCAAAGCGACCCCACAAGCGCGCCTTTAATCCCCGCCATTTCGGGCTCGCGGCTATCGCCATTGGTAAACAGCGCAAAGGCAAATTTACGCTCAATGCGGTCTTCTGCGGCCAGCTTATCCAACCAATCGAGCGAGCGGTCGGACACAATGCGGTCGCTTTCAGGCAAATTGCGGTCAATCAACCCTTTCAGCACCAAATCTATATCATCAGAAAACGGCACATAAAGGCTAAGGCGCGTGCCGATGAGCGATGGGTCGGCCTTGACCCGCGCTTCGACCCCATCAGAAGCCCCGATGGAGAGGATTTTATACAGCGCACGCTTATCGCGTCGTCCCGTCACCTCAGGGAAATGCCCGCGCAAACCGGCGCGCACCAGACCTAAATAATTGCCTTCTTCGGGCGCGTCAGGCGACACGTAATCGGTCGACACATCAATATCGAGGCGCACATGGTGATGCGTGAAAGCGGGTATGGAGGAATAGACAATCGAGCCCAGCAAAAACACCAAAATCAAACCGGCGGTAATAATCGCTGCCATGCCATAGGCGCGAAAACGCTTTTCGGCCCGATAGCGTTTTTTCAGCCGCGCAGCGCGGAATTGCGGGTCGCTATAATCAGTCATATTGTTCCCTAAACCGATTGACGACATACAGCGCCAAGACATTCAACATCAGCGTGATAACAAACAACACCAGACCGAGCGCGAACGCGGCCAGCGTTTTGGCACTGTCAAATTCTTGGTCACCGACCAACAACATGACGACCTGCACGGTGACGGTGGTCACGCTTTCAAACGGGTTGGCGGTCAAATTTGCTGCCACTCCCGCCGCCATAACCACAATCATGGTTTCTCCAATGGCGCGTGAAATCGCCAACAAAATGGCGCTAACAATGCCCGGCAAAGCCGCCGGTAAGACCACTTGGCGAATGGTTTCAGAATGGGTGGCACCGAGCGCAGATGCGCCATCACGCAGGGTTTGCGGCACGGCGTTGATAACATCATCGGATAGCGACGAGATAAACGGGATAATCATAATGCCCATCACCAAACCGGCAGCCAGCGCCGATTCCGATGACAGGGTGAGACCGATTTCAGCGCCGCTATCGCGCAAAAACGGAGCCACGGTAAGAGCGGCAAAAAAGCCGTAAACCACGGTCGGAATACCGGCCAGAATTTCGATGCCCGGCTTGGCAATGCCGCGCAATTTAGGATTGGCATATTCAGACAAATAGACCGCCGACATCAGACCAATGGGCACGGCAACCAACATGGCGATGAACGTAATCATCAATGTGCCGGCAAAAAGCGGTATCGCCCCAAACGAGCCCGAGCCGCCGACTTGGTCTTCACGAATGGCGATTTGCGGCGACCAGCTCAGCCCGAAAAGAAATTCCATCACCGGCACTTGGTCGAAAAACCGCAGCGTCTCAAAAATCAGAGACAAAACAATGCCAATGGTGGTCAAAATGGCGATGGCCGAGGCGATAATCATGATGACTTCGAAAATCCGTTCGACCGCCGGTCGCGCGGTAAACCGCACGGCCAACATTCGCAACCCGATGGCCGCGCCGCAGCCGCCCAACAGCAAAACGACAAACGCGCGCGCGCCGGTCGAATTACTGACCAGAGCGGCGAAATAATCAGTGGCGTCGCGTATCAGATCATCGGCAAAAGCCTCGGGCAATGAGCCTGCAAAATAGGCTTTAACCTTGGCAATCAAAACGCCCATTTCGCCGACCGATAAATCAGGCGATTGGCGGCGTAGAAAGTCTTCCAGCATGGCGTCGATGAGAAGCGGCGACAGACCCGACCAAGCAAACAAAACCATAAGCGGCAATAACATTGCGCACATGGCGACAAATGTTCCGTGATAATTGTCGCGCGAATGTTGTTTGATATCGACACCGGCCGATAGGGTGCGAATGCGACGGCGACCGAATAGAAAGGAAAAAACCCCGAGGCCTGTAAGGCATAAAAACAAAAAGGTCAGGGTCATAAATTATGGGCCTCAGAAAAAACGGGCCGGGCTGAGCCGGCCCGATTCTCAAATTACATTGACAGTTTAGTCAAATTCTTACCATCCGTGCGGTATTTCTTACGCTCTGAAACAGGTAATGGAATCAACCCTTTATCGAGAAGATAGCCATCTTCGCCAAACGCTTTCTCGCTTGTGAATTCTGCAACATATTCAAGAATGCCCGGCACAGTGCCGACATGAGCGTGTTTGACGTAGAAATAAAGCGAGCGGGAGATTCTGTATTTGCCATCGGCAATATTATCAAAACTCGGCTCAATGCCTTCGACAATCGCGCCTCTGAGTTTATCCGAGTTTTGGTCCAGAAAGCTGAAACCGAACACACCAACGGCTTTCGGGTTGGTCGCCAATTTGGAGACCATCAAATTGTCATTCTCACCCGCATCAATCCACGCGCCATCTTCACGAACCGTGCGGGTCAATTTCTTCCATTTCCTCTTATCTGACTTTTTCAGCTTTTTCATATGAGCAAACTTATTCGCACCTTTTGACATAGCCAATTCTTGAAATGCGTCGCGCGTGCCCGAAGTGGGCGGCGGGCCGAGAATTTCGATTTTGACATTGGGCAAAGACGGGTCGATATCGCTCCAGTTTTGATACGGGTTTTTAACCGGCTCGCACCAATTGGATTGGCATTTTCGAGCCGGGTCGGGAACCATTTTGGCGGTCGCCAGATAAATTTGCTTGCGCGTCAGCTTAAGCGGCGTTGCGCCTTTGGAATTAGCCAAAACAATGCCGTCAAAACCGACAACGATTTCGGTCAAATCAATGCCATTGGTTTGGCATTTTTTAAATTCTCTTTCCTTAATGCGACGCGACGCATTGGTAATATCGGGATGCTCTAAACCGATACCGGAGCAGAACAGTTTCATGCCACCGCCCGAACCGGTCGATTCAATAACCGGTGTTTTGAACTTGGTCGTCCGGCCGAAACGCTCAGCCACCGATGTGGCAAAAGGGAACACGGTCGACGAACCGACAATTTCAATTTGGTCACGCGCTTGCGCTCCGCTTGTCATGGT
>JAKMCZ010000032.1 GCA_022428185.1 Alphaproteobacteria bacterium
AATCGGGTGGCGACCAAAACACCAAGCGCAATGAAGCCAAAGCCGAAAGGCTGGAAACACTTTACCTCAGTGCCGTATGCGCGCGCTATCAAGATGATTTGAAAGCGGCCCGCGCCTTTGTGCAGCAGGTCTTTGACATTGAGCCGTATCTGGGGCGCGCCTTTTTGGAGGAGGCACATATTTGCCGTGCCGAAAACCGCGTCCGCGAAGCATTGAGCAATTACCAACGCGCCGGTGAGGCCAATCCGGCAATTTTGGCCGCCTGGCGCGAACAGATCAAAATCCTCGAGGCCAGCGACCAAAATGCTATGGCCGGACATGCGCGCGCAGAATTGGCTTATTATGAAGCGCTGCCGCCTGAGGTTTTGCGGGCTCATCATCTATTGAATGAAGGGCGATTGGCAAAAGCCGAAAAACAGATCAAGCAATTTTTGCGGCACCACCCGACCCAGACCGATGCCATGCGTTTGCTGGCAGATATTTCAGCGCGTGTCGGGGCATATGAAGATGCTGAATATTTGCTGGAAAGCGCCATGCAGCGCGCGCCCGATAATCTGCGCATGATGAAAGATTATATGCTGATCATGCGAAAGCAGCAGAAATTCGCCAAATCCGCCGAGATGTGCCATCGCATGCTGGCATTGGCGCCGCATAATCCGGCCTTTTTGTTTCAAAAAGCCATTGAGGATATGCAGCATGGCGACAATGCCACGGCGATTGAAACGGTGAATGGCCTATTGGTGCGCGAACCGCATAATCCGAGTTTTCTGATTTTGCGCGGTCATATTGAAAAAGCCCTTGGTCATCATGACGCGGCGGTGCGGGCTTATCAGGCCGCATTGTCTGTGCGTAATGATAATGGTCAGGCTTTTTACGCATTGGCCAATCTCAAAACTTATGAATTTTCCAATGACGAGATTATCGTCATGAAAGCGCTGTTAGACGATGGGCGTTGTTCGCTTGATGACCGTGCCCATATTCACTTCGCGCTGGCCGCGGCTTATGAAAAACGCCAAGAGAGCGACGCCGCCTTCACCCATTATGCTGAGGGCAATCGCATCAAGAAAGCGCAAAGCCGCTACACCGCCGAGGCGATGCATGAAGAGTTTGAGCGGCAGAAAGAATTTTGCACCAAAGAATTATTCGCCGCCCAAAGCGGCAAAGGCCATGACGCGCCCGACCCGATTTTCATCGTCGGTCTGCCCCGCGCCGGCTCTACGCTGATTGAGCAAATCCTCGCGTCGCACAGCCAAATTGACGGCACGCTGGAACTGCCCAATATATTGAGCTTGAGCCATAAGCTGCGCGGCCGCAACAGCGCCGAAGAAAGCGCCTATCCGCGGGGGCTGCACGCGCTTGATGGCGATGCGCTGGCTGATTATGGCCGCGCCTTTATTGAGGATACCCGACTGCATCGCGCGGGCGCGCCGTTCTTTACCGATAAAATGCCGAATAATTTCCGTCATATCGGCCTCATTCATTTAATCCTGCCCAATGCCAAAATTATCGATGCGCGGCGCGACCCTATGGATTGCTGCTTTTCGGGCTTTAAGCAATTATTTGCGCAAGGCCAAGAATTTACCTATGGGCTGGAAGAAATCGGGCGCTATTATGCCGATTATGTGTCGTTGATGGCGCATTGGCACGATGTCCTGCCCGGCAAGATTTTGCATGTGCAACACGAAGATGTGCTCGATGATTTGGAAGGCCAAGTGCGCCGCATATTGGATTATCTCGGCCTGCCGTTTGAGCAAGCCTGTCTCGATTTTCATAATACTGAGCGGGCTGTGCGCACCGCCAGCTCAGCGCAAGTGCGCCAGCCGTTGAACCGCAAAGGCGTCGATGCATGGCGGCCATTCGAGGCTTATCTCGACCCGCTGAAACAAGCGCTCGGCGCACATTATCGCCCGCGCAAAGCCGAAGGGCACAAAGCTGAAGGGGATTAAGGTGAGTAAAGCAGATATTAACTATCAACCCGGCCAAGACAATAAGCGCGTCTCGGGGTTTGATTTCCAC
This sequence comes from Alphaproteobacteria bacterium, assembly GCA_022428185.1. Classification (GTDB taxonomy): domain Bacteria; phylum Pseudomonadota; class Alphaproteobacteria; order RS24; family RS24; genus UBA8337. The sequence goes on from JAKMCZ010000032.1 coordinate 2,017, forward strand.
CATCCGGTATTTCCCATCAGCGCCGCTATTGCCGTGCTGGTCTCGGCCATTGTGTTGGCCATGCCCGGCCCGGCCTCGGCTTTCCTGCTTGATTTACGCAATCAACTGATGAGCGGCTTTGACTGGTTCTTCTCGCTCTCGGTCAGCTTGGTCACCATTTTCATCATTGCGCTTTGCGTGTCGCCTTTGGGACGCATTCGACTGGGCGGCGCTGAGGCGACCCCGCAATTCGGTATGGTGTCGTGGATTTGCATGTTGTTCTCGGCCGGTGTCGGCATTGGCATGACGTTTTACGGCGCGGCCGAACCGCTTGCCTATTATACCGGCTGGTATGGCACACCGTTTAATGTCGAGGCCAATTCAGCAGCGGCAGAAAACCTTGCGCTGGGCGCAACCCTGTTTAATTGGGGCATTGGTCCATGGTCGGTTTACGCGCTGGTCGGCCTGGGCATTGCCTATTTCACCCTCAATAAGGGCCTGCCAATGGCCCCGCGCAGCGTGCTTTATCCGGTTTTCGGCAATCGCGCTTGGGGCTGGCCCGGCCATATTGTTGACCTGTTGGCCATATTGGCGACGGTGTTTGGCCTCGCGACATCTTTGGGGCTGGGGGCGCGCCAAGCCGCTTCCGGTCTCAGCTTTCTCTTTGGCATAGAAAGCGGCCTGCCGACGCAAATCGGCTTTATTCTTATTATCGCATTGGTCACCGTTGCCTCGGTTGTGCGCGGTCTCGATCGCGGCATTCGCATTTTGTCCAATTTCACCATGGCGCTGGCGGCGGTGCTGCTTGTCTATATTTTACTCGCCGGCCCGACCGGTGCCATTTTGCTGAGCTATGGCGACGCGCTGGCGCAATATGCCGGCGCTTATTTGCCACTGAGCAATTTCATTGGCCGCGATGACACGACTTATTTCCATGGCTGGACGATTTTTTACTGGGCGTGGTGGATCAGCTGGTCGCCTTTTGTCGGTTTGTTTTTGGCACGTATTTCGCTCGGCCGCACCATACGCGAATTTATTCTCGTCACGCTGCTTGCGCCGCTGGCCATTGCAACCATCTGGTTTTCGTCTTTCGGCACGGCGGCAATTTATCAAGCCAAAAACAATATTGGCGTGCTTTCGGGTGGTATTGGCGATGTCTCAATCGTGCTGTTCCAGCTTTTTGAATCCCTACCCTTAGGGTCGCTGGCCAGTCTCATCGGCCTTTTATTACTGGTGGTGTTTTTCGTCACCTCATCGGATAGCGGCGCATTGGTGATCGACAGCGTTGCCGCCGGTGGCAAAACCGAAACGCCGCTGATTCAGCGGGTTTTTTGGGCTTGCATTATCTCGCTCTTCGCCGTCGTCTTGCTGGTCGGCGGCGGCACAAAAGCCCTGGACAGTCTGCAAGCATGGACTTTGACCGCGGCTTTGCCTTTTACTTTTGTTTTGTTCATCACTGCTATTTCGCTTGTAAAGTCATTATGGCAAGAGCATAAAATATCTCAAGACGGTCATTGAGGATCATAAGGAAATGTCGCAAAAGACTGATGATGCACTGATTGCGCTGCGCCAAATTTCGCGGGCCACATCATCAGGGTCGCGCAAATTGGCGAAGGCGTCAGCGATTTCAGTGTCGCAGCTCATTGCGCTGCAAGAGATTAAGCGCGCCGAAACCTTAAGCCCATCTCAGCTGGCCGAAAGCATGTCTTTATCGCGCGGCACGATAACCATTTTAACACGCAAATTGGAAGCGCGCGGTTTGGTGATGCGAGCGCCCGATACCAGCGATAAAAGGCGGCATTATTTTTCGCTTTCCCCAACCGGTGAAACCGTGCTGGACGATGCGCCGGAAATGCTGCACGAGAAATTTACCGCCTCATTTGGTGCCTTGCCGGCTTGGGAACAGTCGATGATTACTGCGGCTTTGGAACGTGTCGCGGCGCTGATTGATGCCGATGAATTGGATGCCGCGCCGATTCTCGATATTGGCGAGATTTCCTAAATAGACGAAGCCGTCGCGATCTGGGGCTTGACCTTGCCGCGACAAGCTACCAGACTTAATGCTGTTTTAAAAACTGGCAGCTGAGGCTCTGACCGATGTATTCATATAAGCCGAAATCCGTTGAGAAAATCGTTATTCGCGATTTCAATTTCGATTTTCCTGAAGACATTGACCCGATTTGGATCCCCGGTCGGCGAGTGCGCAGCCACATGTTTAACGGCTTGTCCTTGACCATGCCGCATCTCGAACCGTTTTTGGTCAAGACGGGCCGCGAAACCGCGAACCATGTCGAAAGCGAAGAATTGCGCGAGGATATTCGTGGGTTTTGTGGGCAAGAAAGCCAGCATTATAAATGCCACCGCCGTCTTAATGATGTGCTGCGGGCCAATGGGTATCCTGAATTTGAAGCGGCCGAAGCGTATATGGACCGGTCTTGGAAAAACCTGTCACGTGCCAGCCTCGAAAAACGGCTCGCTTATTCAGCCGGTTTTGAAACAATGACCAATGGCTTTACGCGCTGGCTGATTAAGAAACGCAAATCCCTGTTTCAAAACGCCGATCCGCATATCACATCTTTTTGGATTGTTCATATGATAGAGGAAACCGAGCACAAGACCGTCGCATTGGATTGCTATATGGCTTATTCCGGTCGCTATTTGCCGCGCTTTTGGGGTGTGTTTCATGGCTCGTTTCACGTTGTCGGTCACGGGCTGCGCGCCATGATGGTGGCGCTTAAAAAAGACGGTGTATTACATAAACCGTCAACTTGGTGGGAGTTGGCGCGCGAAATGTCATCAATGATTTATAATGTGGGACCGTTCTTGTTGCGCGCCCTGCTGCCCTGGCATGATGCCCGCAATGAAAAGGACCCTGACTACATGCAGCTTTGGGTCAAAGGTTATGAGACCATGCCTGCCGGTCGGAAAATGCCTCTGATCGATACAAAACACCCGGATATGCCTGTTCCATTTAGCGGCAGCAGCACGGGTGAGGCTTTTGGAGCGACACAGGCCGCTGAGTAAATATTTCCGGTCTGCACGATAAAGAACCACAAAATGTCGGGGGGACATTATGGATAGATTTCAAAAAATTATGATTGCGCACGGGTTTTTGGTGGCGCTGGTCGGCATGCTGGCCGGCTTCATGCTGATGTTCAAAATGTTGGGCGGTCTCGAATATTGGCCCGGCACATTTTGGGAAATCGGCGTTTACGGCACGACGGAAGGCTGGGTGCGCGCGCATACGGGTGGCGTCACAAATGGCATGCTGACCGTCATCGTCGCTTTGGCACTCCCGAAACTTGAATTATCAGAGCGCATGACAGCGTTTTTCGCTTGGGGGCTGATTTACTGCGCTTGGACATTTACCGCTTTTTACTGGATTGGTAATCGGTCGGGAAACCGCGCGCTTTCAATCGGTGATAATGTTTTCGGCTCCGCCGATTGGCTGAGCGTCATCGGATTTGTCCCGGGTCTGCCAAGTGTTTTCATCGGGCCGATTGTCTTATTCATCGGTGCCCGCGCGGCTTTCAAGGCCATTACGAAAAGCTGATTGAGCCGCTATTTTAGACCCTACCCTCGTCCGATTTGCATCCTGCACCAGAGCTGCAAACCGATAAAACCCATGCGCCATCTTGCCATAGGGTAATAGGAGGAATAGGGTCAGCACGGCTCCGAGATGATGCACTAATTTATGTGCTGGCTCTTTTTAAAAGAGCCCGATTTTTTATGGCATTGTGAATGGCTAGTTGGCGCGCATTATTGGCCAAACCTCCTGTTAAACGTTTCAAAAACATTGATTTCTAAACTGATAGGGAGTGATGCTATTCCAACGTATAAAGGCCCTTCGGAAACTCACAGTTTCAGAATAACCTAAAAGGTAAGCTATTTCCGCGACGGTTATTTGTGTAGATGACAGATATCGACAAGCTAGGACATTTCTAACCTCATCACATATAGTGCGAAAACTGCTATTTTCAGACTTTAGACGCCGGCGCAATGTTCGCTCTCCGATCCCTAGATGGCGAGCTACAGTGTCTATATCAGGGAATTCCCGTCCTGCATGAATAAGCAGTCGCCTAATTGCTGCAGAGATATTGTCGACCCGATTTAAACCACGAAGCATGACCTCGCATTGTTCCCGAAACACGACATTTCCGGCGGGGTTCGCAGTACGCAAAGTGCGATCAAGATCATCATCTAATAGCAAAGCTTGACATTTTTCCTGTCCAAATCTTACAGGCATGGCGAAATAGTTCTTATAGGCATCAGCATGTGAAGGCGCTGGATAATTCAATTGTAGTTCAATTTGATTTATGGGCCCATCAAGTAAATTCTCTCCGATTGCATAGAGAGTCGAAAACGTCGTCTCCATCATCAGCCTGTGTTTAGCTGCTAGATTAAAACTTGTCGGCGTTCTTAAAATCATACCGTCAGCCGTTTTCATTAAGTCCCATTTGGGACCGAGGTTCAAAACGGGATGATATCGGACGATAAGATGAAGTACTTCTCGTAGATTGATGCAGCTCATTGCGGCGAAGCCTAAAGGCCCAAAATCACTAATTTTGGCCTTCTGACCCAGTCGCAAACCAAATTGCGAGTCGCCAGTTATATTGACAGCTGAAAGCAAAACCTGCCCGCTGTCATTTTCGTTGGTTTGGGTCTCCGCATCATCAAAAATATCTTGCAATTCCGGCAAAGCTAGAAACGCTTCTGATGGAACTCCATATTCCGACAAAAGATCAAGAATTTGCTTGAAAAAGTCTTCGCTATATAAATTCGCCTTCATAGCACCAATCAAATCTGTCCGAATACATCCCCTTTATTGTCCGAAAATATCCTACATGTCAAGCACCGTTGAGTTATTCTTTGCCAATATATGAAAGGCGTTTTTAATGACTGTTATACCCAATATATCAACAACACCGGACGGCATTACGATCGAGCCACGTAATCGTAAATTTGAGTTACAAAGAGCTTTAGCCACGGATTGGTTTGATAATGATCCATTCGTCACCGCTGTTTTCAACGCTATGAGTATGAGTTTTCCATCTGGTGAAAAGAACTTCATAGTTTCCATTCGGCATTATGAAGATCAAATTACGGACCCAAAACTCCTAAATGAAATTCAAGGGTTTTATCAACAAGAAGGCATTCATAGCCGCGAGCATAAGCGTTACAATAAAATCCTATGTGAACAACGTGGATATGATCACGATGCCATGGAAGGAGTCTATCTCGACTTCAAGGCCAAAGCGGAAGAAAATCCCAAGCTCACGCCAGAAGTTATGTTGGCCTCAACCGTAGCGATCGAGCATTTCACGGCCTCTATGGGCGAGATCATGCTTTCGGGCAGTTATATGGACAATGTAGAGCCTACGATCAAAGAGCTTTGGCTCTGGCATTCTGTTGAAGAAATGGAACATAAATCTGTGGCTTTTGATGTTTTTAATCAAATTAGCGGTAACAACAAAATGCGAACAATCATGATGAAAATTTCTATCATGATATTACTCCGCAATGTCTTAAAAGTTGCGCTGAAAATGCTCCGTCATGACAAACAATTGTGGAAATGGAAAACCCTTAAAAGCATGAGACATTTCTTTTTTGGCAAAACCGGGTTCGTGCGTTTATATCTGCCAGCTCATAAAGAATACTTCAGGGCAGATTTTCATCCTTGGGACGTTGACAGCAAAGACCTGATCAATGAATGGCAGGCTGAGCAAAATTTGCAGCGTTCAGCAGCTTAAACTCACAAAAATTCTCAATAGACACCTTTTTCACTTAGGCCGAGGTAAACTGCCTAGACGCCTAAACGCCAATACCATCAGGGGTGCTGACCAGATAAGAAAACTGAGCCTGTTCAGGTAGGAAGATTGCACCTCTTCGGGAAAAGTTCTCTTTGGTCTGCGCCCCGGTCACACCGCCTCGCGATGGAAGTGTTTCTTCTATCTCGGCTCGAACCTTTTGAAACTGGCTGAAAGCATGACGCAGAAAGATCAGCCCCATCACCGGCAAAAAATACTGACTGCTAGCAAAATTGGAGTTGGCGCGTAGATTATCAGCGA
>JAKMCZ010000183.1 GCA_022428185.1 Alphaproteobacteria bacterium
TTAATTCCCATGTCGCGCAGTCTTTTCGTATTGGCATTATCACCCAAATCACTGCCCTGCACGTCATAGCCCATTACATGCATCACCTCGGCAATGCCGCTCATGCCAATGCCGCCAATACCGACAATATGAACCCGCCCGAATGAACGCAGCTCTGACGGCATGCTTACCGCCTGGTTTTTGGCGTCACCCATTCGCAGCCTCCGTCTGTTTATTTGTCGTTTCGTCGGGCGTTCCATCAGCCGGCTTGTCGATTTGCAGCGGTCGCTTGTGCGCCAGACAATCGACATAACGGAACAAGCGTCCGGTCGCGTCTTTCTCGGCGAATTTGCGGGCATAATCGGACATGCGCTGCAAACGATCGGCATTATCCATCAATTTTTCAATTTCTTTTGCCAACAGCTCGGCGGTAAACTCGCGCTGATTGATAACCAATGCACCGCCAAGGCGACCAAGCTCGCGCACATTATGCGTTTGGTCTTGGTCCAGCGAGCCGGGCAAGGGAACAAATATGGTCGGCACGCCCAGTGCCGTCATTTCCGCAACCGTCGACGCGCCGCCGCGCGCAATCATCAAATGGGCGCGACGCATACGCATCGGCAAGTCGGTAAAAAAGTCACGTATTTCTGAGTAGATTTCTGTTTCGCCATAAGCCTCAAGAACATCGCGCATTTCAGCCCGTCTGACCTGCTGAACCACACGCAAACGGCGTTGATGATTTTCCGGCAATAGAGCGAGCGCTTTTGGCATGACATCAGCGAAAATGCTGGCTCCCTGACTGCCTCCAAAAATCAGCAATTCAAAAGCGCGGCTGGACGCCAGATAACGATAACCGCCTTCAGCCATTTTCAGCACGGCGGGCCTGAGTGGATTACCGGTGCGGCGCATCTTCTTGGCTGCTGCGACCGGCAGCTCCGCCGTTTCGGTATAGCTGGTGGCAACGTGGCTGCCAAAATTGGCCGCCAGTCGATTGACCCGCCCAAGCACGGCATTTTGTTCATGAACCAAGACCTGGCGACCGAGCAAAATCCCAGCCATAACCGGCGCGAAGGAAGGATAACCGCCAAACCCTACAATCACTTTCGGGCGCAGGCGAATTATCAAAACCATTGAGAAAAAGATGGCGAAGAACAGCGTCACCAAGCGCAAAGGCAAAATCAAAATACCACCGCCATAAACCGTGGCGGCGGGAATTTGATGCAACTCCATGGGCGTAAGATTAGAGACATACCCCATGCCGCGCTTATCGGTAGCAAGATGCACCTCATAGCCTGCTTGTTTAAGCTGCTCGCCCAAAGCTCCGGCGGGGAACATATGCCCGCCCGTACCTCCGGCGGCGAGAAGGATTTTATTATCGCTGCTCATGAGCGTCCTCCCGAAGCCATTGGCAAAGTTCCGGTCGGCAGAGCCGTGGCAGGCAAAGCGCGCGTGCGCAAATGCGCCGTGCCACGCCGACGCATCAGCCCGACCAGCATGCCCATTGTCACGGCCGATGCCAGAAGCGACGAGCCGCCATAAGAAATAAACGGCAAGGTCATGCCTTTTGACGGAATAAGATTGAGGTTGACCGCAAGATTGATAATCGCCTGCAAGCCGAACAGACAAATAAGCCCGGCAGAGGCAAGCTGCACCCAATGTTCATTTTCCTGACGCAAGGCCGACAATGCGCGCCACACCAAAAAGGCAAAAGTGAGAATGATAAAGCCGCCCATAATCAGACCGCCTTCTTCTGCTGCCACGGCGAACACATAATCGGCATGTGCATCGGGGAGAATGGATTTGACTTTGCCATCACCCGGACCGACACCGGTGATGCCGCCCGAACGAATGGCGTCCATCGCTTTATCGACTTGATAAGTGTCGCCGGTTGACGGGTCGAGAAACCGCTCAATGCGGCTGCGGAAATAGGGATAGGCGGTATAGACATAAGCACCGGCGGTAAGGCCGATGGTGCTGAGTGTAGCTATTAGCTTTAGCGAGCCACCGGCCAGATAGAATAGGCACATCCAAACCAGCGCCAGCAAAATCGTTTGACCGAAATCGGGTTGCATCGCCAGAAGCAAACAGCAACCGACCAGCAAAGCCATCGCATACCAAATATCATAAGCCTTGAAACTGGCGCGTTGGCGCGCCATCAGCCACGCCACGACAACAACAAAAGCCGGTTTCAAAAGCTCAGAAGGCTGTATCGAAACCCCGAATATATGCAGCCAACGGCTTGCGCCCTTCACCGTGACACCGGCAAACAGCGTCAGCACCACCCCGCCCAGTGCGCCGATCAGCATCAGCACGGCAAGGCGGCGTATCCATATCGCGTCCAGCATGGAGACAGTCAGAAACACCATTGTGGCGAGAGCCAAAAAGACAAGCTGTTTATTGGCAAAGTAATAGGTTGATTTGCCGATATGCTGTGCCACGGCGGGGCTGGCTGCAAAGGCGGCGAAAAAGCCCATACCCAACAGCACCAAAACACCGATGACCATTTGACGGTCAACAGTCCACCACCATTTGGCAATCGGATTGCGGCTGGTGCGGGCAAGCAAGCTCATCGCGCTTCCTCCACATTCATACCTGCGCCTTCATCGGCGTTTATCCACTCGGCAACCGCGCCGGCAAAAGCGTCGCCGCGCGCTTCAAAATCATCATATTGGTCAAACGAAGCGCAAGCCGGAGACAAAAGCACAATCGACGCATCGAGATGATCGGTCTTGGCTTGCATGGCGGCGGCAGCGACGGCTTTATCCAATGTGCCGCTGATTGTGGTCGGCAGACGAGCGGCCAGCACATCAGCAAATGGCTTGGCAGCCTCGCCAATCAGATAAGCGGCGCGGATATTGCCGAAATAAGGCATCAACATATCCAGCCCCATTTTTCCGTCCGCATCGGGTTTGGAGCGGCCTCCGGCAATCCAATAAATATTGTCAAAGGCGGCGAGCGCGTGACGCGTCGCCTCCGCATTGGTCGCTTTCGAGTCGTTAACGAATTTGACTGCGCCATGCTGACCAATCATCTGCAAGCGATGGGGCATGCCGGTAAAACTTAAGAAAGCAGCTCTGATGGTTGCATCTGACAGACCCAACACGCGCCCGACGGCATAAGCGGCAGCGGCGTTTTGGGCATTATGCGCACCGACCAAAGCCTCGCAACCGACCAAAGAAACGCTATCGCCATCGACTTCAAATGCATTGGCGAGATAAATAATGTCGGCATCTTGCGACGCGATGGTCGTCACCTCCCCCTCCTGCGCCAGCCGATTAGCCAGCGCGCGGGCAAAATCATTCTCGATACCGATTATCCGCGCCGCTTGCGCTTTACCGTCGGCAAATAGGTGTGCTTTGGCGGCGGCATAGCCCGCCATATCGTCATGCCGGTCAAGATGATCGGGTGTCAGATTGAGCCAGACACCGATATCGACCGCCAAATGACGATTCAAATCGAGCTGATAAGAAGACAGCTCAAGAACATAAACGGCGTTTTCTTCCAGCGGCAGGTCGAGAACCGGTGTGCCGATATTACCCCCCTGATAAACCCGCTCACCAGCGCTTTCGAGCATATGCGTGACCAAAGCAGTGGTGGTTGATTTGCCGTTAGTGCCGGTAATGCCGACCAGTTTCACGCGCCCGCGCAAGCCGCTATGCACCAGCGCATCGGCAAATAAATCCATGTCCCCGATAATCTCGGCATTGGCGGCGCGCGCCGCATCAATCACCTGATGCGGTGCTGGATGCGTTAGCGGCACGCCGGGGCTGACAATCAACCGTTCAACCGCGCCGAAATCTTTCGTCAAATCGCGAATTTGCGCTCCCATCTCAGCCGCCTTTGCGCGCGGTGCCTCGGCATCGTCCCACGCGACAACGCGATTGCCCGCAGCCTGCAACGCAGCCACAGCAGCAAGGCCGGAACGCCCCAGCCCGAAAATCGCGGTCTCACCTGAATATGTCGGCAGCTCAATCATTAACTATCTCAACTTCAACGTCGCCAGCCCAACCAGCGCCAGCACAACGGAAATAATCCAGAAACGAATGACAATCGTGCTCTCGGCCCAGCCACGCTGCTCAAAATGATGATGCAGTGGTGCCATGGCGAAAACCCGTTTGCCGGTGAGTTTGAAAGAGGCCACTTGAACAATCACCGAGACCGCTTCGAGCACAAACAGCCCGCCAATAATCGCCAACACCAATTCGTGCTTGGTGATAATGGCAATCGTGCCCAATGCTGCACCCAATGCCAGCGAGCCGGTGTCACCCATAAATACGGCGGCGGGGGGCGCGTTATACCAAAGAAAGCCAAGCCCTGAACCGATAAGAGCGGCGCAGAACACCGCCAATTCACCGGTTCCTGGAACATAATGAACTTGCAGGTATTCAGCGAAAACCGCATTGCCGACCAGATAAGCAATAAAGCCGAAACTGGCCGCTGCAATCATGCTCGGCACAATCGCCAAACCGTCCAAGCCGTCGGTCAGATTGACCGCATTAGACGCGCCGACAATGACAATAATTCCGGCCACCAGATACAACGGCAAGCCGAACGGCAGCAGCAAGTCTTTAAGGAACGGCACAGCATAGCTGGTTGCCAATTCGGCAGGCAGATGCGCGCTGATAAATATAATCGCGACAATGGCAATCGTCGTCTCCAAAACCAATTTGATGCGACCCGGAACCCCATCACTAGAATGGTCGCGCAATTTTGAATAATCATCGGCAAAACCGACCATGCCAAAGCCGAGCGTGGTCAGCAGCGCAATCCATAAAAACACATTGCTCAAATTGCCCCAAAGCAGGGTCGAACTGATAGACGCCAGCAAGATAAGGATTCCGCCCATTGTCGGCGTGCCGGTTTTGGTCGTCAGATGCGATTGCGGCCCGTCTGCGCGAATAGGTTGGCCGCGACTTTGGCGGCTTTTAAGCGCGCTGATAATCGTCGGACCCAAAATAAAACTGATGAGCAGTGCGGTCACTGTCGCCCCACCGGCGCGGAAGGTAATGTAATTGAACAGATTGGCACCCGGCAGGTCGCCCAATATTTGCGTCAAATAGTAAAACATCAAAGCGCCTCTTTTTGTTGTTCAGTTTCCGTCAATCGGTCGATAAGCCCCTCAACCACCAACCCCATGCGACTGGAATTGGAGCCTTTGACCATCACCACATCGTCTTGCTGCAATTCATCGCGCAAAATAGCCAGCGCGGCTTGGTGGTCAGCGGCGTGTGCACCAACGCGACCGGGCGGCAGCGCATTGTGCAAATTCTGCATTAGCGCCCCGCAAGTAATGACCAAATCAATATCCGCCGCTTCCGTTTTATCGGCCATAGCGGCGTGAAGCTCGGCTGCGCGGTCGCCTAATTCAGCCATGTCGCCCAAAACGGCGATGCGTCGACCCCGCCCTTTGCGCGGCATCAGCCCCAATGTATCGAGCGCCGCCGCCATTGAAGTCGGGTTGGCGTTATAGCTTTCATCAATCAACGTTATCGGCGCGTGCTCAGCCCCGAGGTGATAGCGTGCGCCACGTCCCGCCATGCCGTCTTGCTCGCCCAATGACAATGCGGCCAATGCCAAATCGGCGCCGACCAATTGCGTCGCGCCCAATACAGCCAAACTATTAGCCACCAGATGAATTCCCGGCGCGCCGATTTTATAGGCGATTGCTTGTGTCTCGAGCATGGCCGACACACAGCTACAGGTCGCGTGGAGCTTGGCGCGGCTGATGTGAATGTCAGCATCGCTATGACCTTCGGCTGAAAAACTCAGCACTTTGATTTTGTGTGTCTCGGCTTTGCTTTTCAGCATGCCAAAATAGGCATTATCGAACGGTAAAATTGCGCTGCCGCCGGTCTCAATACCTGAAAGAATTTCTGCTTTAGTGGCAGCCAGCGCATCCATCGAGTCAAAGTTTTCAATATGCGCGGCGGCAATGGTGGTGATAATGGCGCAATGCGGGCGCACCATATCAACCAGCGCGGCAATCTCTCCGGCATGGTTCATGCCCAATTCAAAAACCCCGTAATCGGCATTTTGCGGCAAGCGCGCCAGCGACAATGGCACACCGATGTGATTGTTGAAGCTGCGCTCTGCCGCGTGAACGAGGCCTGATTTCGACAGCGCGTCAGCCAGACTGGCTTTGGTGCCGGTCTTTCCGACACTGCCGGTAATCGCAATAATTTGCGCGCTGCTGCGTTGACGCGCAGCTCGCGCCAAAGTTTCAAGCGCCGATAAGACATCATCAACCCGCAACAGCACCGCGTCTGTTTCCAGCGTCGCAGCGTCAAATCCGTTTTCCACCAAAGCCGCCGCCGCACCGCTTTCAAACGCTGATGCGACATAATCATGACCATGCGCACGTGCGCCCGGCAGGGCGACAAAAATATCACCGGAAAGCAAATCACGTGTATCGATGGCAAGCCCTGCGGCCTGCCAGTCAGCATGCGGGGCATCGGTGAGATGCGCGCCCAAAGCAGCAATGACATCTTCGCCGCGCCAGAGAACATCACGCATGTTGTCCTCCTTTCGACGCCAATACGGATTGCGCCATAGAGACATCATCAAACGGCAAAATTATGTCGCCGATAATCTGGCCGCTTTCATGGCCTTTTCCGGCCAGCAGCACTAAATCATCAGCGCGTGCGGCCTCAAGCGCGGCTTCAATCGCCGAACCACGATCTCCGATTTCAACCGCATCAGGGCAAGCCCCGATAATGGCAGCGCGAATTTCTGCCGCGTCCTCACGGCGCGGATTGTCATCGGTTACGAAAACCATATCCGCATGCGCGGCGGCAACAGCACCCATTTGCGCGCGCTTGCCGCTATCGCGGTCGCCACCGCAGCCAAACATGACGAGCAAGCGACCCTTATCAGCCAGATGGGTGCGCAAAGCGGTAAGCGCGTTTTCAAGCGCATCGGGTGTATGGGCGTAATCGACAAATATCGGCGCACCCTCAGCCGTGCGTCCGGCCAATTGCATGCGCCCACGCGGCACTTGCAGATTGCGACACGCAGCGAGCAACGATGCGCCATCAACGCCGGCGGCGCGCGCCATGCCAAGCGCCAATGTCAAATTCTCGGTTTGAAAATCGCCGATAAGCGGCAATTGTAAATCATGCCCTACCCCGTCCACCATCACGCGCACATCAATTCCGGTGGCGCGGCGCGCGGTAATTTGCATATGCACCGCGTCGCCTTCACGACCGACAGGCATGACGCGACGACCGGCAGAGGCACAAGCCGCAGCCATTTTTTCACCCGCCTCATGCGTCATGGTGATAACCGCCATGCCGTCTTCGACCAATACATCAGTGAACAGGCGTTGCTTGGCGGAGGCATAATCGTCAGCCGTCGCGTGATAATCCAAATGGTCGCGCGATAAATTGGTGAAGCCTGCCAAAGACAGAGCCACCCCGTCGAGACGATATTGTGCCAAACCGTGGCTGGACGCTTCTATCGCCAAATGAGTGACCCGATGCGCCACCAAATCGCGCATCGCCGCATGCAAGCGCACCGGCTCGGGCGTTGTATGGTCAATCGCCGCATCAAGCCCGTCACTATCACCCTCAATATCAAGCCCTAATGTGCCCATAGAGGCGGCTTTGTGACCGCCGGCAGCGAAAAGCTGGCGCAAGAAAACAGCGGTTGAGGTTTTGCCATTAGTGCCGGTAATGGCGGCAATATGGGCGGGCTGCATTTCAAAAAAGCGCGCCGCCATTAACGCCAAATCGCGACGTGGATTATCGCTGGTGACGACCGGCACGCCGGCAACCATCGGCTCATCGGTCAAAATTGCTGCGGCACCATTGTCAATCGCCTGACCGATAAAGCTGCGCCCATCGGCTTCGACACCCGCCAAAGCGGCAAACAAAAAGCCCGGCTGCACATTGCGGCTATCGGCACTCAGGCCGGAAATATTGACCGCCGCCATCGCCGTATCTTCGATATCTATATGGGTCAATTCATCGAGACGCATCAGCCATCTCCGTTGAATTTGTCGGCACATCGCGGGCCGCTTGTTTGTCGGGGTTTTCAAAATGCGGCAGCACGCCCAAAAGCGGCGCAATGCGCCGAACGATTTCACCGGCTGCCGGAGCGGCGTTCCAACCGGCCAGGTTATAGCCATAGGTTTCAGCCGTCGCTTGCGGTTCATCGAGCATGACCAACATGGCGTAACGGGGCGCATGGGCAGGAAACGCACCGAGGAATGAAGTGACCAACGCATTGGCATTATAGCCGCCCGCTTGAGGTTTTTCCGCCGACCCGGTTTTGCCCAATACTTGATAGCCCGGCACTTCGGCTTGTCGTCCGGTGCCGCCGGCAACAACGGCGCGCATCATGTCGCGCATATCAGCGCTGGTTTTGGCGGAGATAATCCGCTCGCCGACCGGCAGGCCGACCTTGCGCAGGCTTGGCTTATACAAAATCCCGCCATTGACCATCGCCGCGCCGGCCATCACCGCGTGCAAGGGGGTGACTGAAATCCCGTGCCCGTATGACGAGGTGGCGCGCTCAATATCAGTCCAGCGCGTCGGGGTCAGCGGCGCTGAGCGCTCGGGCAACTCAACCTCTAACGCGTCGGTAAAACCCAGCCTTTGCAAAAAGTCATAATGCAAATCATCAGGCACGCGCAGCGCCAGCTTGGCTGAGCCGATATTGGACGAGTGAATGATAATCTCACGAACACTGAGTGGGCGCGCCTCGCCGTGCAAATCGTCAATTTCATAGCGACCTATTTTCAGCGGCTCTGCGGTGTCGAACATCTCGCTCGGTGACACCAAGCCACTATCCAATGCCATGGCGGCGGTAAAGACTTTGAAAATCGATCCAAGCTCGTAAACGCCCAAAGTCATGCGGTTGAAATGGCTATCATGGCCGTTGCGCATTGGCGCATTGGCATCAAAATCCGGCATCGAAATGAGCGCCAATATCTCGCCATTGTGAACATCGATAACCACCGCGCCGCCCGCCAGCGCCTGAAAGGTCTCAATCGCCTCACTCAACACATCGCGCACTGCATGTTGCACCCGAATATCGAGACTGGTTTTCAATTCACCGCCGAGGTCTTCTTCTTCCTGCACGCGGTCAAGATAAAGCTCTAGTCCCGACAGGCCGCGCATGTCGGAACTGGTGAAGCCGACCGTATGCGCAGTCACCTCGCCAGCCGGATAGACGCGGCTTGTGTCATGCGTCAGTTTCAAAGCCGGATTGCCGAAAGCCAAAACATCTTGTTTCTGCGCCGGTGTAAGGCCCGATAATAGAGTGACGTAATGCGACTTGCCCGACAGCAGACGTGCCGCGCGCGCGCCATCTAATCTGGGCAGAACCGCTTTAAGCCGCACCGCCATGTCTGCCCCGTCTTTTATTTTGGCGGCATCGGCCCCCAATGTGACGGTGCTGATTTGCGTCGCCAGCACGACATTATTGCGGTCTGTGATAGCAGGACGCGCCAGACGATTTTCATGTAAAACACCGGCGTGCTGAGCCGGCGCGGCATCAAGCACGGTCAATTGAACCAGGCGTCCGCCGAGCACGGTAAACACGATAAAGAAGCAAATAAGCGCAAGGCGCAGGCGGCTGCGTGTGGTCTCGACGGCATGCTGCGCCAAATCACCGGCGCGGCGACCAAGCCGCCCGCCCAGCACCATTGCCCAGTCATGGCCGACCGGCACGAGAGGCAGTTTAGTGCGGCTCATCAGACCCCCCTTGCGGCACGAGCAGCACCGGAATACTGAGCGCGCTGCCATCGCGCAAATCGAGCACTTGCGAAGCGCGTAAATAATCGAGCGATAAATATTGCTGCGACAAAGCTTGCAAGCGGCGCGGGTCATTGAGGCTCGCCCATTCGGCCTCCAATGTGCGGCGACGATCTTGTTCGACCGCAATGATGCGCTCGACCTGACGCAATGCTTTGGCTTCAGCCTCTGCCGAATAGCGAATGTGATACAGCGCCGCCACCAGAATGACGCAAACAAAGGCGAGGACAATATTGACCATACGAACCATTACATCGCCTCCCTGTTCGGTGCGCGCTTGGGCAGCAAATCTTGTTCAGCGGCAAAAGCCGGGGCATCGGTGCGATGGGCGACACGCAACCGTGCCGAACGCGCGCGCGGATTGGTCTCAATTTCGGCGTCACCGGCTTTGATGTTGCGTTTAACCGGTTCAGCAAAACTCGGGGCAGCGGTTTCGATGTCAGGCAGATGGCGCGACGGACGACCGGCGCGACCGGTGCGCGGGCTTAAAAATTGTTTGACCATACGGTCTTCGAGCGAATGAAAAGTGACCACGGCAAGGCGACCGCCCGGCTTCAATACTTGCTCGGCGGCTTGCAAGCCCCGCATCAGCTCACCCAACTCATCATTCAGAAAAACACGAATGGCCTGAAATGTGCGCGTTGCCGGATGCGCTTTGCCGAAACGCGGCGCGCCCAAAACCGAACACACCACATCGACCAAATCGCCGGTGCGCGCCAATGGTTTGGCGGTGCGGCGCTCGACCAATGCTTTGGCAATCGCACGGGCGCGGCGCTCTTCGCCGTATACGGCGATAATATTGCTGAGCAAATCGGGCGCGGCTTGGTTCAGCAAATCAGCCGCGCTAACACCATCGCGGCTCATGCGCATATCGAGCGGCCCGTCGCGCATGAAAGAAAACCCACGCGCCGCCTCATCAAGCTGCATGGAAGAGACACCCAAATCGAGCGTCACCCCATCAACTTTTTGGTCGAGTAGATTTTGCATATCGCCGAAGCAGCCCGACAGATAGTGCAAGCGCTCACCATAATGCTCATTCAACGCATCGGCATGCGGTTTGGTGTCGGGGTCGCGGTCAATGGCGATAACTGCGCAATCGGCAGCTTCCAGCAGCGCGCGCGAATAGCCGCCCGCGCCAAATGTGCCGTCGACCATGACCTCATCGGCTTGCGGTGCCAATGCGGCGACCACCTCGTTCAATAATACCGGAATA
>JAKMCZ010000062.1 GCA_022428185.1 Alphaproteobacteria bacterium
CATCGGCCCGCCCGTATCGCCCGGCCAGCCATAGCCGAATGACCAGATGACATCGACATCGCCGGGGCGTTGGGCTTTGTTTTCTTCCAGAATAATCAGCGCTTCATTGACCATTGGGTGCAGGCAACGGGCCAAAATATCATCTTCTGACAAACCTGCCGCACCGGCCGCTACGCCGGTCACTTCGGCGATAATTGTCTCGGTAATTTGGCTCGGACTGCGCTGGCGGTTCTCGTCATAATCATAATAACCGGCGGCGGTTTTTTGTCCGCGACGGTCAAGCTCGCACAAGCCGTCGCGGATCGGGTTTGTTGTCTGCGCGCCTTTTTTCCAGCCAATATCAAGACCGGCCAAATCGGACATTTGAAACGGCCCCATTTTGAAACCGAAACTGTTAAACGCATTATCGACATCCCAGGGCAAAACCCCCTGATTGACCAGATTTTGCGCTTCGCGTTGGCGCGCCGCCAAAATCCGATTGCCGACAAAGCCCGGGCACACGCCGACCAAAGTGGCGACTTTGCCGATGGTGACGGCCAGCGCCATGGAGGTCGCCACGACATCATCAGCGGTCGCATCGGCGCGCACGATTTCGAGCAATTTCATGACATTGGCGGGGGAGAAAAAATGCAGCCCGATAACGTCCTCAGGGCGCGTCGTCACGGCGGCAATCTCGTCAATATTAAGGGCTGATGTATTGGTCGCCAAAATCGCACCGGCTTTGCAAATCTTGTCGAGCTCGGTGAAGATATCTTTTTTCAACTGCATATCCTCAAACACCGCTTCGATAACCAAATCGCAATCGGCCAGAGCGCTCATATCCAGTGCGCCATTGATGCGGTCCATGCGGATATCAACCTCTTCTTGCGGAAAACGCCCGCGATCGGCCGAACGCTGATAATTACCGCGCACCACGCCAAGCCCGCGCGTCAGCGCCTCTTCTTTGGTTTCGATAATCGTAACCGCAAGTCCGGCAGTGGCAAAATTCATCGCAATGCCGCCGCCCATCGTGCCGGCCCCGATAATACCGACTTTCTCAACCGCCCTCAGCGCCAATCCGTCGGGTAGACCATCGATAACCCGCGCCGTTTGGGTTGCTTCATTCATATAGCTTGCTGCATCGCTCATCATGTTCTCCCTTGAAAAAGCGGCTTTCTTGTAAGCCGGCATTTTTGGAGATTGAAGGCGATAAGGCAAGCCCGAAAACCTTGTTGCGGTCTGTGCGGTGAGAGAGGGGAGTTGAGTTTGCGCCCCTGAGGGTCTAGAAGAAAGACAGTTTTGAAAAAGAGGCACATATGGTCACCCATGAGCAAAAAATTCATCTGCACAAAAATGACCTGCCTGAGGGTTTGAGTTTCACCGGCGCTATCGCTGTCGATACGGAAACTTTAGGGTTAAAACCGTCGCGCGACCGCCTGTGTCTGGTGCAGCTTTCAGCCGGTGATGGCGAGGTGCATATTGTCCAGATGGACGGTGAGAATTATGATGCGCCCAATCTTAAAGCAGTGCTGGGCGACCGCGCATTGGTTAAAATATTCCACTATGCGCGCTTTGATTTGGCGGTGATTGCGCAATATCTGAATGTCCATGCGGCCCCGCTTTGGTGCACAAAAATTGCCTCCAAGCTGACACGCACCTATACTGACCGGCACGGGCTGAAAGATTTATGCCGCGAATTGCTGGGTGTAGATTTGTCAAAAGCGCAGCAAAGCTCTGACTGGGGCGCGGCTGAATTGTCTGACGCGCAATTAAACTATGCCGCCTCCGATGTGTTGCATTTGCATGCGCTGAAAGAAAAGCTTGAAACCATGCTCGACCGCGAGGGTCGGCGTCCGATGGCGGAAGCGTGTTTTGATTTCGTGCTGGTGCGCTCCGCAATGGATCTGGCGGGCTGGGACGATATGGATATTTTTGCCCATTAGGTGGTGGCATGGCTGATGATAAGCCGCATCAAGACCAAATGACCCAAGCCGATGCGCTCGCTGCCCATTCGCAGCGTATACGGCGCTTGCGCCGCTTTTTGCCGCTCATCGCCGTGGCGCTGGTGGGGCTATTGGTGCTGGCGACAAATTTCGATTTATTCCGTACGCCACAAAATAGTGGACTTGGCTCAAGCGGGCTTGATGTTAACCGGCTGGTGATTGACCGGCCGATTTTTGACGGTCGCCTGCCAGATGGGCGGTTTTATCGCTTTCAGGCGGCGCAAGGTCGCCAGCAAGATAATGGCGATGTCGTGTTGAGCATGGCGCGTCTCGCCGTCAACGCCAATGACGATAAGCCAAGCCTCGCTTTTGCCGCCGATGAAGCGGTTTATGAAACCCCAACAAATGTGACAGACGCGACCGCTAATGTGTCTTTTAACGCCTCCCTGTCGGGCAATGTGACGGTCAATCTTGGTGACGGGCATGAACTGGACACACCACAACTCGCCTTGTCGGTCGATAAAGCAATATGGCAGGCCGAGGACGGCATAGAGATGCGCGGACCAACCGGCCGTTTAACGGCGGCGCAATTGACCGCTGATGAAGTAAGCGGCGTTTATCGCTTTCAAAATATTCGCATGCGCTTGACGCGCCGCGACGGCCAGACAGGGGGGCAATAATGCATCAGCTTTCGGCTCTGCTGCTTTTGCTCTTTTGGTTTTCCGTCGATACGGCATCGGCGCAGAGCGTGCGCTTTGTTACCGACAATGCCGCTCCGATTGAGCTTAAAGCCGGTGAGATGGTCTGGCATCGCGAAACAGGGCACGCCGTGTTGAGCGATGCGGCGCGCTTTGCGCAAGGCCCGCTGTCGCTGACGGCGGCTCGGATTGACCTCAGCTTTGCACCGGACGGCACAGCGCAAACCATGACCGCTGAAGGTGATGTGGTGCTGGTCTCGCGAGATAAAACCGGCACGCGCAGGGCCGAAGCGGCACGCGCTGAGCTGGATTTGACGGCTGATAAATTGGTCCTGCTCGACAATGTGTCAATCACCCAAATGGGCAGCCCAAGCAGTGACAATAATAATACTGCCGATGCGGCTGGCCTTATGGGCGGGGAATTGACCCTCGATATGGTGAGCGGGCGCGCCATATTGAAGGGCGGCGGCGACAAGCCGCGCGCGCGCATTGAACTGCGCTAATCGCGTTCGCTGAATTGCTTTGCGGCGAGTGGCCTCTTATAGTGAGCCGATGAATAGCCAAGCCGATCCGCTGCCGGAAAATAATCTTGCCGACAATACCCCACTGCCTGCGGGGACAACGCCAGGCGGCTTGCAGGCCATCGATTTGTGCAAATCTTATAAGGGGCGCCAGGTGGTCAAAAACATGGCGCTGCAATTTGATCGCCGCCAATCGATTGGCCTTTTGGGCCCGAACGGAGCCGGGAAAACTACCAGTTTTTATATGATTACCGGTCTGGTGCGCCCTGATAGCGGGCGCATTTTGCTGGACGGGCAAGATGTGTCGCATCTGCCCATGTATCGGCGCGCGCGCCTTGGTATCGGTTATTTGCCGCAAGAAGCCTCGATTTTCAGAAGTTTGTCGGTGGAAGCCAACATTATGTCGATTTTGCAAATTGTCGAACCAGATAAGGATGTGCAGCACGAAAAGCTGGAAAATCTGCTGAATGAATTTTCCGTCACCCATGTGCGCAAATCGGCAGGGGGCGCATTATCGGGCGGCGAACGTCGTCGCGTCGAGATAGCCCGCGCTTTGGCAAGTGACCCAAGCTTTATCCTACTCGATGAGCCGTTTGCCGGTATTGACCCGATTGCCATTAACGATATTCGTGAATTGGTGGCACAGCTAAAAGACAGAGGGTTGGGTGTGCTGATAACCGACCATAATGTGCGCGAAACGCTGAGCATTATCGATCGCGCGGTGATTATGCATGACGGTCATGTATTGACCGAAGGCACGGCGGAAGAGATTGTCGATAATGAAGCGGTGCGAACGCATTATCTGGGCGACGACTTTACCCTCTAATCCCTCATATATATTAAGCCAGAAGCCTGATTTGTCGCCCGACTCGACTCTTTGGCACGCTTCGGGCAAGCTTATTTGGCACACCAATAATAAAAGGAGCGCTAGATGAAAATTCATATTACCGGCCGACAATTAGAAACCGGCGCTGCCCTGCAGGCGCATGTCGAAAACCGACTGCACGATGCGGTGACCAAATATTTTGAACGCGCGGGCGATATTAATGTCACTTTTTCAAAGCAAGGACATCAATTTCAGGCGGCGTGCGCGCTGCATCTTGATAGCGGGCTTTATCTGCATGCCTCGGGCGCGGATAGCGATATTTATGCTTGTTTTGATCAATCGGTCGGCAAGATTGAAAAACAATTGCGTCGCTATAAAAGGCGGCTGAAAAATCACCATGACCAGAAACGCATTGATGCATCGCTTATGGCAGCAGAACGAGTGCTTGCGCCTGAGCCTGAAGACAATGTGCCGGCTGAATTTACGCCGATTGTGGTGGCTGAAAGTAAAAAGCAAGTGGCGCGGTTGAGCGTCTCTGAAGCGGTGATGCAATTAGAGTTGGGTGAAGATGATTTCGTGCTGTTCAAAAGCACGGCGCGCGATGCGCTAAGTCTGATTTACAAGCGCCGCGACGGCAATATTGGGTGGCTGGAGCTGGACGCTGATAAGGCCAAATAAAGCAGCCTAAAATGGGTCGCCAAAGAAAAAGCAGAGTGTCAAGGAATGGTGGAGCCAGGCGGAATCGAACCGCCGACCTCTTGCATGCCATGCAAGCGCTCTCCCAACTGAGCTATGGCCCCTAAAGGGTAAATTCTGGCGGAAACTAATCGAAGGCGGCGCGCCAATCAAGCTTTAATCGCTTGCGATTGCACCCTTATCCATCATCTTAGTCGTCATCTTCGTCGTTGTTTTCAAGAAAGCTTTCTTCTTCTTCCTCGTCTTCCAATATCGTGTCGTCTTCGTCATTATCATCGAGCAGCGCCTCATCAGCCTCAAATTCCTCCAGCGTTTTCTCATCTTCATCGCCATCATCGGTTTCTTCATCGACCATGTCTTCAAGGCTCACCGTCGCATCGTCTTTCTCAAGTTCACCGGCTTCATCTTTTTCATTCTTTTCGACTGTCGGCTCGACCGCGCGCACCGGCTCGCTCGGTGTCGAGCCGGCTTCCGGATTGAATTCTTGCCCACAATTCGGGCAGATTGCGGGGGATTTATTTAAATCGTAATATTTGGTTGAACAGGCTTCACAAACGCGTTTCGAGCCCAGTTTCGGATCTACCATCCGACCCTCCGGTGAAAATTAACTTAAAATCTTCCTGCCATGAAGTGTTTGCTCTGTCAAAGATAAAGTCAAAGATAAAGTTGCGGCTTATGCCGCAATAGATCATTGCCTGCGTATAAGCGGTCGGACGCCGCCGGATTATGACCCGAAGACCCGCGCAATGATTAATCGTCGATGCCTTGACGCTCGGCTTGAAAAACGCGACAAAGCGCCATGCAAGCGGCGTCTCAACAATCATCGGCGCAGGCCGAGCGGGCAAGCGCCCTTTCCGGCCAAGCGCGCCTGCCGGGCGATAAATCAATATCGCATCGGGCGATTATTTTGGCCGCCGCCGCAACCGGCACCAGCATGATAAAAGGTCTTTTGGAAGGCGATGACGTGCTTGCCACCATCAATGCCATGCGCGCCTTGGGCACGACGATTGATAAGCAAGACAATGGCGATTGGCGGGTTTGCGGGGTTGGGCCAATGGGCTTTGTCAGCCCTACCGCGCCGCTTGATTTCGGCAATTCGGGCACCGGAGTTCGATTGGTTATGGGGCTGGTGGCCGGTGCCGGAATAGACGCGCAATTTATCGGCGATGCGTCGCTGTCTGCGCGCCCGATGGAGCGCGTTTTGACCCCGCTTAGAAAAATGGGCGCACAAGCAAAAGCCAGCAATGGCTGTTTGCCGGTGACATTGACCGCAGCACCGCTAATTGCCACCAGCCATGTCCCCAATGTTGCGTCGGCACAAGTTAAATCAGCGATTTTATTGGCCGCTTTGGGGGTTCAAGGCGATAGCGAAGTGCGCGAAAAAATTGCCACACGCGACCATAGCGAGACCATGCTCGCCACGTTTGGGGCCGATATCACAACCACCGAAGAAGACGGCTATTACATCGCCAAGCTGCAAAATAAAACCGGCCCGACCGATTTACGCGCGACCGATTTGCAGGTGCCGGGCGACCCGTCTTCGGCTGCGTTTCCGCTGATTGCCGCACTAACTGTGCCGGGCTCAGATGTGGTGCTGGAAAATGTCATGCTCAATCGCCGCCGCGATGGTTTGATAAGGGTGCTGCGTGATATGGGCGGCGCGATTGAGCTATTGAATGAGCGTCGATCAGGCGGCGAAAGTGTCGCCGATTTGCGGGTTCGCCATTCGTCTTTGCGTGGCATTGAGGTCGGCAGCGACATTGCGGCTGATATGATTGATGAGTTTCCTGCCCTTGCCGTGGCGGCGGCCAGTGCCGATGGCGCGACCCATATGGCTGGGCTCGGTGAATTGCGAGTCAAAGAAAGCGACCGGTTGGCGGCGATTGAAGCCGGATTAAAGGCTAATGGTGTCGCGCTTGAGGCAGGCGATGATTGGCTGCGCGTGCATGGTAAACAAAATGGCATTGCCGGCGGTGGTCTGGTGGCGACCCATCATGATCATCGGATTGCGATGGCGTTTTTATGCCTCGGTCTGGTCAGCGACCAACCGGTGCGGGTTGATGATACGGCGATGATTGATACGAGCTTCCCAAGTTTCTTTGAGCTCATGGGTGGATTGGGAGCAAAAATTGTCTGATGGCGTTACACCCTCTAAGCCGGTCATCGCGGTTGACGGACCGGCGGCATCGGGCAAGGGGACTTTGGCGCGTCGTTTGGCGGCGCATTATGGTTTTGCCTATCTCGACACTGGCGCGCTTTATCGCGCCGTCGCGCTATCGGTTATCGATGCCGGACACGCGCCCGAAAGTGAGCCGCATGGGGTTGCAGCAGCCGAGACCCTCAATATGGCACAGCTTGATGAGGCCGATTTTGCCGCGCGCCTGCGCACTGCAGAGACCGGCAAAGCCGCCTCAATCGTTGCGGCCATGCCCGATGTGCGTGCTGCCATTTTGAGCGCGCAACGCCGTTTTGCCGAAAATCCGCCGGATAATAAGTCGGGTGCGGTTTTGGACGGGCGCGATATCGGCACAGTGGTGTGCCCCGATGCATCGGCTAAATTATTCATCACGGCAAATGCGGCCATTCGCGCCGAGCGGCGCTGGAAAGAATTGCGCATTGGTGACGCGGCCCTCTCATTGGCTGAGGTTTTGGTCGATATAGAAGCGCGTGATGCGCGCGATAAATCCCGCGCCATTGCGCCGATGAAACAAGCGGCAGATGCGCTCTTGCTTGATACCTCTGATTTGTCTATAGAAGAGGCGTTCACAGCGGTTCTGGCGCTGGTTGAGTCCAAACTCAATCTGTAGTTCAAATTTCAAAACGCCGCGTCCCGCGAATGGGGTGAGCTTATTTCAAAACCATTGCCCGCTCAGGCAGCGCATTTTTGCGTGCGTTTTTGCGGGACGTCCTACCCAAAACACCGCAACGTATGCGGCGGGTCAGGCATTATTAAGGAGACACAAACGTGTCTGAACAAAACACTGAAGCGGGGTTAAACCCAAGTATTGAAGATTTTGCGGCGCTTTTGGAAGAAAGCTTTGCCGCCGATTCGCCGATTGAGGGCACGGTTGTTCGTGGCCGCGTCACGGCGATCGAAAACGATTTGGCGATTGTCGATGTCGGCTTGAAAACCGAGGGTCGTGTGCCCTTGCGCGAATTCTCAATGCCCGGTCAATCGGCCGCTATTGGGGTCGGCGACGAGGTCGAGGTCTTTGTCGACCGGATTGAAAACGCCATGGGCGAGGCGGTTCTCTCGCGCGATAAAGCGCGCCGCGAGGAAAGCTGGGTCAAGTTGGAGAAAAACTTCGAAGCCGATGAGCGCGTCGAAGGGGTTATTTTTGGTCGCGTGAAAGGCGGCTTCACCGTCGATTTGGACGGTGCAACGGCGTTCTTGCCGGGCAGCCAGGTCGATATTCGTCCGGTGCGCGACATCACACCGCTCATGAATACACCGCAGCCTTTCCAGATTTTGAAAATGGATCGTCGACGCGGCAATATTGTCGTGTCGCGACGTGCCATTATGGAAGAAACCCGCGCCGAAGCGCGCAATGAAATTGTCTCTAATTTGCTGGAAGGCCAGCAGGTTGAGGGCGTGGTGAAAAACATCACCGATTATGGCGCATTTGTTGATTTGGGCGGTGTGGACGGCTTGTTGCACGTTACCGATATTGCTTGGCGGCGCGTCAATCACCCGTCAGAAGTACTGAGTGTCGGCGAAACGGTGCGCGTGCAAGTGGTTAAAATCAACGCCGAAACGCAGCGTATCAGTCTTGGCATGAAACAGCTTGAGACCGACCCGTGGGATGAAGCAGCGGCGAAATTTGAGCTTGGCACGAAAGTTACCGGTCAGGTCACCAACATCACCGATTACGGTGCTTTTGTGGAACTTGAAAACGGCATTGAAGGTCTGGTGCATGTATCAGAAATGAGCTGGGTGAAGAAAAATGTTCACCCGGGCAAAATCGTTTCGACCAGCCAAGAAGTTGAAGTCATGGTGCTGGAAGTTGATGCTGAGAAGCGACGTATCTCGCTAGGTCTCAAGCAGTGCAATGAAAACCCATGGGAAGATTTCTCGTCAAATTATCCGGTCGGAACAAAACTGTCGGGTGAGATTAAAAACATTACCGAGTTTGGTCTGTTTGTCGGCCTCGATAATGATATTGACGGCATGGTGCATATTTCCGACCTCGATTGGAACGCGTCAGGCGATGAAGCACTGGCGCAGTATAAAAAGGGTGAGGCGGTCGAAGCGGTGGTGCTTGATGTCGATCAGGAAAAAGAACGCGTCAGTCTGGGTATTAAACAATTGGACGGTGACCCGTTTGAAGATGTCGCTAATTTGCGTCGTGGTGATACCGTCACTTGCGAAGTGACAGCGGTAACCGATGGTGGCTTGGAAGTCGCTGTTGCCGATGGCGATGTGACGGCTTTTATCCGCCGTTCTGATTTGTCACGCGACCGTCAAGACCAGCGTCCTGAGCGTTTCCATGTCGGCGATAAGCTCGATGCAATGGTGACCAATCTCGACAAGCGCGACCGTCGTGTCGGTCTGTCCATCAAGGCACTGGAAATTGCTGAAGAGAAGGAAGCGGTCCAACAATATGGCTCGTCCGATAGTGGTGCATCGCTGGGTGATATTCTCGGCGCGGCGCTTAATCGCGATGAAGCGCCGGCTAAAGAAGCACCTGCTGAAGCGGCCCAAGCCGAAGAAGGGCCGGTTGCCGAAGCTGCAGAACCGGAAGCTGAAGAGGTGGCGCCTGAAGCAGAACCAGAAGCAGAAGCTGAACCAGAAGCTGAACCAGAAGTTGAGGCCGAAGAAGTTGCTGAAAAAGCAAGCGAAGAAGCTTCTGACGAAACTTCTGACGAAACCGCAGATGAGGAAAAAGACGACGCTTAAAAAGCGTTTCGATTCTCCTAAAAACATAGTCCGGCTTGCTTGTCAGGCCGGACTTTTTTATTGAATGAGCAATAAAATTTATCCCGATTTCATGCGACATGCGCTTGACGCATGGCAGGCTAAATGGCAGCTTACTGATGCAATTTCAGGGGCATACACATGATTAAGTCGGAACTGATCGGAAAAATTGCGGAGCTTTATCCGCATCTCTATCAGCGCGATGTTGAATCCATAGTCAATCATCTTTTGGATGAGATTGGCGATGCAATGGGACGCGGTGACCGCGTTGAGTTGCGCGGCTTCGGCACGTTTTCGGTCAAGCAACGCGATGCGCGCATCGGGCGCAATCCGCGCACCGGTGAGTCTGTTGCGGTTGCCAAAAAACACGCACCGTTTTTTAAAACCGGAAAAGAATTGCGCGAACGCATGAATCGAGACGGCGGTCGGTGAACTTGCTCGGGCGTTGGCTCACATCGGGCGTAACGGCTGCCAAATTCCTTATCGCGCGATTGGCTTTTCTGCTTTGTCTAATCGTTCTATTGCCGCTCGCTGTGCTCAATCGTCAAAGCGTTGTGATTTCTCTCAACCCGATGGATTTGATGCGTGCCGAACCTCAAAGCGCCATTGAAATGCCACTTTTTATCGCTTTGTTTATCAGCCTCATTGTCGGGCTGATGCTTGGCTGGGTGCTGCAGCGCATGGCAGGAAATAAGACAAGAAATAACCCGAAGAATCAGGCGGCCCCCACTTTGCCGACCATGCCCGGCATGGTAAAGACAGCGCAGCTTAAAGCCGACACGAGCAAAAATGGAGATCCGGCGCAGGTTTTGACGCATCGCCAAGCAAGTGTGCCGGAACACGAAACAACCGAAGAGGATACGGGCGATGAGCGATAAGCGCGCGCAGGTTTATGCTGCCATTGATACGCCCGATAAGGGCCGCGCCGCTGATATGGCCGAGCAGCTAAGCGGGCGTGTCGACGGGCTGAAAATCGGCATGGAGTTTTTCTATGCGCATAACAGCGTCGGCTACGCGATGCTGGCGCAAAGTGGCTTGCCGATATTTCTCGATTTGAAATTGCACGATATTCCGAACACGGTAGCGCAAGCCGTGCGCGCGCTGGCACCGCTGGAGCCGACTTTGCTGAATGTCCATGCCGGGGGTGGCGCGGCGATGATGCAAGCGGCTGCCGATGCGGCCGGCGACGCAAATGATAACGGGTTGCGCGCGCCGACCATGCTGGCGGTCACGATATTGACCAGTCTGGCCGAAGCCGATTTGCACGATATGGGCATAAGCGGCACACCGCGCGACCAAGTGCTGCGTTTGGCGGCATTGGCACGCGCCAATGGCATGGGCGGCGTGGTCTGTTCGGCGCATGAGATTGACGCTTTGCGGGCTGAAATGGGCTCTGACTTCAAACTAATCGTGCCGGGCATACGCCCATCGGGCAGTGCGGCGCATGACCAAAAACGTGTGATGAGCCCTGAAGCGGCGCAAGCGGCGGGGGCTGATATATTGGTTATCGGGCGCGCCATTAGCGCGGCTGATGACATGGCGGCCTCGGCTGATGCGATAAAAGCCAGCTTGCAACACAGCTTGGCGGAGGCCGATTAAATGGGCGCGCCGGCAATAAAAATATGCGGCCTGACGCGGGCGCAAGATGTTGGCGTGATGAACCGGCTGGGCATTGAGCTTATCGGTTTTAATTTCGTTGAAAAATCGCCGCGCTATGTGACGCAAGACCAAGCGGCAGGGCTGGCGGCGCAGTGCCGACCGGAGATGGAGCGCGTTGCCCTATTGGCTGACCCTGATGATGAAGCTATCGACCGCGCGCTGGCGGCGGTAAGTCCGCATCGTCTACAATTGCATGGGGCTGAGAGCGCCGCGCGTGTGGCTGAAATAAAGCGCCGCTCGCATTGTCCCATCATCAAAGCGTTGCCGGTTGAGCGACCCGAAGATGTGGCGCGTGCCAAAGATTATGTGGCCTGTGTTGATT
>JAKMCZ010000065.1 GCA_022428185.1 Alphaproteobacteria bacterium
GCGGCAAACGGCTCGTCCATCAATAAAACCGGCGGTCGCTTAGCCAACGCTCGCGCCAGCGAGACGCGCATTTTCATGCCGCCCGAAAGTTGACGCGGCAGTGCCT
This sequence comes from Alphaproteobacteria bacterium, assembly GCA_022428185.1. Taxonomy (GTDB): domain Bacteria; phylum Pseudomonadota; class Alphaproteobacteria; order RS24; family RS24; genus UBA8337. Next base: position 107 of record JAKMCZ010000065.1, read on the forward strand.
CGGCGAACTCCGAAAGCCCGACAAGCGACAAGGCCTCATCACGCCGGGCATCAACCTCTTTTTGCGTATGCCCCTCTATTTTAAGCGGCAGAGTTATATTATCCGCCACATTGCGCCAAGCAAGCAAAGTCGGGTCTTGAAAGACAAAGCCGATATCGCTTTGCTGAATGTCGGTCACGCTGCCATTAAACGGTTTTTCAAGCCCGGCCAGCAGCCGCAACAGACTTGATTTGCCGCAGCCCGATGGCCCGACCAAAGCGGTGAAGCTGCCACGCTCAAATTGCGCCGAAATATTATGCAGGGCGGTAAAGCCGTTATCATATTGCAGACTGGCGCCTTGCATTGCCAGCGCGGTCATTGGGCGGCGTCCGGTTTGATAAATTTTGTCGTGAAGGCGTTTTGCCAATTAAGATCGGCAGGGTAAACGCCGTTTTCCGACATGGTGGTGAAAAAGCTCTTCCAGCGCGCGGCACTCATCGCGCCCGCCCCGTTGGCCTCAGTGTCGGGCGAAACCAGCATGCCGCGGCGTCGGATTTGCTCAATCGCTTGGTCGATAATGTCTTGCCGCATATCGGGATTGGCGGCGAGGATAAGCTGATTGCCCGGCGACGGGTCGCCATAAATATAGCTTTGCCAGCCTTCGATGGAGGCATTAACGAAAGCTTGCACCAGTTCGGGGCGTTCGCTTATCAGGTGGTTTTGTGCCAGCACCATTGCCGCATAGCTGGGATAACCATAATCGGACAGCAAAAATACTTGCGGCTCAAATCCGGCGCGCGTCTCAATCGTGTAAGGCTCTGAGGTCACATAGCCCTGCTGAATGGCTTGTTTATTGACCAAAAACGGTGCCAGATTAAAAGTATATTTTCGAATTTGACGGTCAGAAAAATCATATTTGGCGCGCAGCCAAACCCAAAAGGCATTGACCGAAGCGTCAGCAATCATCACCGGCCTGTCTTTAATATCGGCGAGGTCGGACACATCAGCGCGCTTGTGGGTTATCAAAACCTGCGGGTCTTTTTGAAAAGCTGCCATCACCGCCGTAGCAGGAACTCCGGCGCGCACCATATTAAGCGGAATGAAGCTGTTCGACCCCATGCCAAAATCAATCGCGCCAGCCCCCAGAAGCTGCGGGATATTGACCCCCGGCCCGCCGCCGCGAATGGTTACATCGAGACCGGCATTTTCATACAGACCTAGCGCCTTGGCTTGGTAGAAGCCACCTTGCTCGGCCTGCGCTTTCCAATCGGTCGCAAATGTTACCGGCTCCAGCGCAGCGGCGGGAAGCGGCAAAAGCCAATTCACCGCCAGCCAAATTGCGGCCAGCGCTTGGGTAAATCTCAATGACTGTTTTCCGCGTCCCATTTGTGACAAACTGGCAGACAGTCTGGGGCGCGTCAACTTTGCGCGCGCTGCAAAAGGAGGCGCAATTGGCACAAAAGCCGTTTTGGCAAACCGTACCGCTAGCAGAGATGAGCGCGGCGCAATGGGAAGCAGTCTGTGACGGCTGCGCCAAATGCTGCCTGTTGAAATTGCAGGATGAGGAAAGCGACGAAATTGTTTTCACAGATGTTGTCTGCCATTTGCTCGACGGAGAAACCTGTCGCTGCACTCAATATACCGAGCGCACGAAGCTGGTGCCGGATTGTGTGAAGCTGACCAAAGATAATCTCGACAAGATTGATTTCATGCCACCCAGTTGCGCTTATCGTTTGCTGCATGACGGCAAGGATTTGCCCGATTGGCACCCGCTCGTGTCCGGCACGGCTGACTCAGTGGTAATGGCGGGCATGTCGGTAAAAGGACGGGTGACAGATGAGACCGGTTTTGATGGCGATCTGGAGAACCGCGTCGTTGATTGGCCGCTTGAGAAATAAAAAAAATTTTCAACATGCGGCGATGCTCAAGCCTTTGTTTTCTCTCATAAACCGCCAAAATATACACGCAAAAGTTGGGTAACCTATTGAAAACATTTAATTTTTATCTTGACGGCGTGATGCTGCTCTGATAGGTTTCAGGCATGGTGAGAAAAAGCATCTAACGCATACTCGCCGACAATCAGATGACAACAGACAAGACTGAAAGCCGACTGCAAGGCGTGCAACAAGCTCTGCTCGCCGATATGGAAGCGATGCAGGCGGCTTTACCGCATGATGGTGAAGAGACCTCCGA
>JAKMCZ010000066.1 GCA_022428185.1 Alphaproteobacteria bacterium
GTTATCAGATTAGCCAATCGCTTTTGCTGGATGAAGACAGCCAGTTTCTGGCCAAGCCTGAGCTGGAAATCTACGCAGATGACGTGATTTGCTCGCATGGCTCCACCTCGGGTGCGATTGATGAAGACGGGCTGTTTTATCTGCGCTCGCGCGGTGTTCCGACGCCGCTGGCGGTGGATATGCTGACTTTGGCGTTTCTCGCAGAGGCGCTTGATGAAATTGACAATGACATATTGTCTGCCGCGATGCTTGAGCAATTAGAGGCGTGGCTGGCCCGGCGGCGCAGCTAATCATGTCAATGTTGCGAAATATCGTAAGAAGCTACACCAAGCCTGGCCAAGTGGTGAGCGATTTGTTGCAAGCAGGGCCGCGTGAAGACCGCGCATTGGCGTTTTTGGCTGCCGGCTGCGTATTGGCCTTTCTGGCGCAATGGCCGGGCCTTGCCCGACAAGCGCATCTGGAAGAAAAAGCTTTGGATATGCTTTTGGGGGGCGCGTTGTTTGGCTGGTTCTTTTTGGCGCCGTTGATGTTTTACATTTTGGCCTTGCTGGTGAAATGGGGCTGGGGTGTTTTTGGGCCATCACTGTCAGCCTACAGCGTTCGCGTTGTTCTTTTTTGGGCGTTTTTGGCCGCCGCACCCTTGATGTTATTGCATGGGCTTATCACAGGGTTTTTAGGTCAAACTTGGATTAAAGAAGCTGTCGGCTTTGTTTGGTTCGCGGTGTTTATTTGGTTTTTGGCGGCGGGGCTGCGCGCGGCGCGGCCGCTAGCCCGATGACGGGTGAGTTGATGATAAAGCGGCTTCTTCAAGATAGTTTTTCAAAGCCCAGAGAGGCGGCGCAAGAGGTGATCGCGATCAACCTTTCTTATGATGCGATCTTTTCTTTGTTTCTGGCTATGGTCTGCGCCAGCACCGCTTTGATGTTCACCATTGATTTCATTTTGCCGCAAAGCGCCGAGGCGGTTGAGATCCTTGGCGCACCTTGGAAAATTTGCGTTGTCATTTTTGTTGTGACAACCGCGGTTGCGTTCGGCATTGCTTGGATTGGCGAGAAGCTGCAGGGCTTGGGTGATTTTAAATCAATTATGGCGCTGATGGCCTGGATGCAGGTGCTGCAATTTGCATTGCAAATTATATCCTACGTTTTTTTATTCATCATGCCTCCGGTTTCTGCGTTTTTTCAAGTGGCGCTGATTGGATGGTCTTTTTGGATTTTTATCACCTTTATTGATGTGGCTCATGGGTTTGACAATATGATCAAGGCAACCTTTGTTTCCCTGCTGGGCAGCATGCTCGGGGTGCTGAGTTTGGCGATGCTGACCACTTTATTTTTCTTGGGAGCCTAACTTGTTATGACGTTTGATATTGCCACTATTCGCGCAGATTTTCCGATCTTAAGCCGTGAAGTAAACGGACAGCCTTTGGTGTATTTGGACAATGGCGCGTCGTCGCAGAAGCCTCAGGTGGTGATCGATGCGGTGACGCAAGGTTACGCGCATGAATACGCAAATGTGCATCGTGGTCTGCATTACCTTAGCAATCTGGCAACCGATAAATATGAAGCGGTGCGCGGCATTGTGGCGCGGTTTTTAAACGCAGCCGACGAATCTGAGATCGTGCTTAATTCGGGCACGACCGAAGGTATAAACGCTGTGGCCTACGGTTGGGCGATGGAAAATTTAACCGCAGGCGATGAAATTATCCTTTCGGTGATGGAGCATCATGCCAATATCGTGCCCTGGCATTTTTTGCGCGAACGCTACGGGGTGGTGTTGAAATGGGTTGATATTGATGCGCAGGGCAATTTGGACCCGCAAGCGGTTATCGACGCGATATCCGAGCGCAGCAAACTGATTGCGATCACGCATATGTCAAACGTGTTGGGCAGCGTGGTGGATGTGAAAACCATTTGTCATCATGCCCGCAGCAGGGGCGTTCCCGTGCTTGTCGATGGCTCGCAGGCGGCGGTGCATCACGCCGTTGACGTGCAAGATATCGGGTGCGATTTTTACGCGATTACCGGTCATAAACTCTGCGGCCCGTCAGGGTCAGGGGCAATATTTATGCGCGCTGAACGGATGGCGGAAATGCGCCCCTTTATCGGCGGCGGCGTTATGATCAAAGAAGTGCATAAAGACAAGGTGATTTATAATGATCCACCCATGATGCTTGAGGCTGGCACCCCGGGCATTGTGCAAACCATCGGCTTTGGCGTGGCGCTGGATTACATGATGGATATCGGGTTTGAGGCGATTCAAGCGCATGAAAAGACGCTCACCGATTATGCGCAATCTCAGTTGCAAGGTTTGAATTGGCTGACCCTGCAAGGCGCAGCGCAGGATAAGGGGCCGATTTTTAGCTTCACTTTGCAGGGGGCCGGGCATGCACATGATATTTCGACGATCCTAGATCGAAAAGGCATCGCTGTGCGGGCAGGCCAGCATTGCGCTGGACCTTTGATGGAGTTCATGGGTGTCACCGCCTCATGCCGGGCGTCGTTTGCATTTTATAATTCTCTCGAGGAAGTTGAGCGCTTGGTGGATGGGCTGCATTTGGCGCATGATCTTTTGGTCTGATTGATCTCGCTAAACGGCGAAAAAATAAGCCAAGCGCTTTTCGGTTGGGCAAGCCCCCGGTTTGATAAAGCTTTGATTTTTGGGTTTCGGGGGGGGCAACTTCTGAGAGCATTACGTGGGTTTTGAGGCGACTATTTCCTATGAAATGGTTATGCCAGATATCGAATGAGGGCGTTTTATACATCCTTTTTTACATCCGTAGATTTGCGCATTGGCCGATTTTAGAAACCAAAATGCGCGGCGCTACTTCATTGTTCGGTTTTGCTG
>JAKMCZ010000085.1 GCA_022428185.1 Alphaproteobacteria bacterium
CGCAACAAGAGCCAGCAACGCCGCAAAAACGATGACGATTAGACGCAACATCGACAAGGCAAAACCCTTTACACAACCCCAAAAAAACTAGACCGATTCTAGGGCTTAAGACGGCAACAATTCATCAAAAGAATGTGGATATGGCGGGAGAAAAATGGCGGGAGTGACGGGACTCGAACCCGCGGCCTCCGGCGTGACAGGCCGGCGCTCTAACCAATCTGAGCTACAACCCCAAAGGTGCCATGTGAGGCCATTCAATACGGCTGGATTTACAGGGTGTCAAGCCTGCCCCAAAAGCCGAAAAATGGTGGGCGGTGACGGGATCGAACCGCCGCCCCTCTCGGTGTAAACGAGATGCTCTCCCAGCTGAGCTAACCGCCCCACGGAGATTGCGTTTAGCGCATCACCGTTAAAAAAGCAAAAAAAAACATCGGCCGCCCTCAAAAAAGAGCAGCCGATGTCAAATTGATTGAAGACGCTTAGTTTACGGCGTCTTTAAGAGCTTTCCCGGCCTTAAATTTCGGCTGGTTAGAAGCTTTAATTTGAATGGCTTCGCCGGTGCGCGGATTGCGACCCGTCGTTGCTTTGCGGTGCGTAACCGAGAACGTGCCGAAACCGACAAGGCGAACTTCGCCGCCATTGCTCAGCGAACCGGCAATGTTGTCGAGAACTGCGTCTACAGCTTTTGTGGCATCCGCTTTAGACAGACCAGAGTCGTCTGCTACCTGACTAATCAAATCGTTTTTGTTCATGAAACCCTCCTATAAATGGCTCGAACATGTCGACAATCAAAGCCTATGCGCCGATTCATGGTCTCGTCAAAGGGAAAATGCAAAGGTTTTCCCCATATGGAAGGGTTGCGATTTAGTGTGGCTGAGAAACGTCGCCGCCATTGTCGCCACTTATATTGCGACTGGCATAGTAGGCTTCCTCGTCCCACTCGATCTCAATCGGCATTTTTTGTAGCGCGTGTTGCAGAACTTGGTCCATATTTTCCACCGGAATGATTTCCAAGCCCTCTTTAATATTATCGGGCACATCAGCCAGGTCTTTCTCATTCTCTAATGGAATCAATACCTTAGAGATACCGCCGCGCAGCGCAGCCAAAAGTTTTTCTTTCAAGCCACCAATCGGCAACACGCGACCGCGCAAAGTCACCTCGCCGGTCATGGCGACATCTTTGCTGACCGGAATACCGGTCATAACAGACACAATTGCCGTCGCCATCGCCGTTCCGGCCGACGGACCGTCCTTCGGCGTCGCTCCTTCGGGCACATGAACGTGGATATCTTTTTTATCAAAAAGAGGCGGTTCAATGCCAAAAAGGGTGGCGCGAGAGCGCACATAGGACGATGCGGCGTTGATTGATTCTTTCATCACATCACCCAATTTACCGGTTGTGGTCATGCGACCTTTGCCCGGCAGCATCACCCCTTCAATGGTTAATAGCTCGCCACCTACCTCGGTCCATGCCAGTCCGGTGACCACACCGACCTGGTCTTCTACTTCGGCCAAGCCGAAACGGAAGCGCTCAACACCGGCATAATCGCCCAAATTATCGACATTGATGGACACGGTTTCGCGAACACCCTTGACGATTTCAGTGGTTGCCTTGCGGGCCAGCGATGCCAGTTCGCGTTTCAGCCCACGCACACCCGCTTCGCGCGAATAATTGCGGATCAATTTACGAATAGCGTCTTCGTCAATATCGTACTCACCCGCGCGCAAACCGTGTTCTTCAATGGTCTGTGGCAGCAAGTGTTCTTTGGCAATTTCCACCTTCTCATCTTCCGTGTAACCGGCAATGCGAATGACCTCCATTCGGTCAAGCAACGGCCCCGGAATATTCAGCGAGTTGGCGGTTGTCACAAACATCACATTGGACAGGTCATAATCGACTTCCATGTAGTGGTCGTTAAATGAATTATTCTGCTCAGGGTCCAACACTTCGAGCAGCGCCGATGACGGGTCGCCGCGATAATCGGCACCCAGCTTGTCGATTTCATCGAGCAGCATCAGCGGATTGGACGCTTTCACCTTTTTCATCGACTGAATGACCTTGCCGGGCATGGAGCCAATATAGGTGCGGCGGTGACCGCGAATTTCGCTCTCATCGCGCACCCCACCCAGTGACATGCGCACGAACTCACGTCCGGTTGCCGACGCAATCGATTTACCAAGCGAGGTTTTACCGACGCCGGGCGGGCCGACGAGGCACAAAATCGGGCCTTTAAGCTTTTTCGAGCGTTGCTGCACAGCTAGATATTCGAGAATTCGTTCTTTCACCTTCTCAAGACCGTAATGGTCGGCATTGAGCTTTTGC
>JAKMCZ010000091.1 GCA_022428185.1 Alphaproteobacteria bacterium
ACATCGAGCAATTTGCGGGGTGTGCCGTCGGGTTTTGAAGCATCGAATGTGAGGGCGCCATCAAAGCCGATGACTTTTTTCAACGTCTCAGCCAATTCGGTGATGGTGATGTCCTCACCCGTGCCGAGATTGACATGCTCCATATCCGAATAATTTTCCAAAAGGTAAATAATACCGGCGGCGCAATCGTCGACATGCAAAAACTCGCGCATGACTTTGCCCGACCCCCAAACCTCCATATGGTCAGCGCGCGCTTGTTTGGCCTCATGGCATTTGCGCATCAGCGCCGGAATGACATGGCTGGTTTGCAGGTCAAAATTATCAAACGGCCCATATAGATTGGTCGGCATGGCGGAGATGAAATCAACGCCGTGTTGTTTGCGATAGGCTTGGCACAATTTTATGCCGGCGATTTTGGCAATTGCATACCACTCATTTGTGGTCTCCAGCGCGCCGCTGAGGAGAGCCGACTCCTTCATTGGTTGATCGGCATCCTTTGGGTAAATACAACTTGAGCCCAAAAACAATAATTTCCCGACGCCGGTTTTAAACGCGGCATTGATGATGTTCGCTTCAATCATCAGATTGTCGTAAATGAAGTCGGCCGGATAAGTGTCATTGGCCAGAATGCCGCCGACCCGCGCGGCGCAAATAATGACAGCATCGGGTTTGTGCGTCGCCAGCCAGTCTTCGACATCCGTTTGTCGCGTGAGGTCTGCATCGCTACGCGCGGCGGTTAAAAGCCGGCAATTACGGTTTTCAAGCGCCCGCATGACGGCGCGTCCAACCATGCCCTTGTGGCCGGCAACCCAAATGCGTTTGCCCTCAAGCGCAAACATTAGAATTCCGCAAGTTGGGTGTCGGGCGTCGGCTGTTTGGCATTGTGCAGGGCAACGCGCACCATTTCCGATACCAGTTCTTCCAATTCGATTTTTGCTTCCCAGCCCAATTTTTCTCTCGCTTTGCTCGGGTCACCGATAAGTAGGTCAACCTCGGTGGGCCGGAAGTAACGCGGGTCAATCTCAACCAGCACCGCACCCGTCTTGGCGTCCTTACCGATTTCGTCAACGCCGTCGCCCTGCCAGACAATCTCGCGGTCCAGTTCGGCAAATGCCAGCTCAACAAAGCGGCGCACAGTCTCCGTGCGGCCGGTTGCCAGCACAAAATCATCGCCCTCATGATGGTTGATGATGGCATGCATGCCCTCAACATATTCGCGGGCATGACCCCAATCGCGTTTCGAGTCCAGATTGCCGAGGAATAATTTCTGTTGCTTACCGGCCTCAATATTGGCCGCTGCCATGGCAATTTTTTGGGTCACAAAAGTCTCGCCACGCATCGGGCTTTCGTGATTGAACAAAATGCCGTTTGAGGCGTGCATGCCATAGGCTTCGCGGTAATTGACGCATATCCAATAAGCGTAAAGTTTGGCCACCGCATAAGGAGAGCGCGGATAAAAGGGCGTGGTCTCGCTTTGCGGCACTTCTTGCACTTTGCCGTAAAGTTCGGAGGTTGAGGCTTGATAAAAGCGCGTTTTTTCGGTCAGGCCCAGCGTGCGGATAGCTTCAAGGAAGCGCAGAGTGCCAAAGGCATCTGCATTGGCGGTATATTCAGCCGTCTCGAAACTGACCTGCACATGGCTTTGCGCCGCCAGATTATAAATTTCATCCGGTTCAATTTGCTGCACGAGCCGCATAATATTGCTGCTATCGGTCATGTCGCCATAATGCATAAAGAAATCGACATTTTCTTCGTGCGGGTCGGTGTAAATGCCGTCAATGCGTTGCGTGTTGAAAGAAGACGCGCGGCGCTTTATGCCGTGCACTTCATAGCCCTTAGCCAGCAAAAGACGCGCGAGATAAGCACCGTCTTGGCCCGTGACACCGGTTACTAGAGTTTTTTTGCGCAACATAAATAGAACTTTCTCAAGATTTGGTCGTTTTTATCTCGTTCTCCGACTTTTGTCCATTGATAGCTCACCGCAAATTGGTTAGTTTTCGAGCGTTTACAGGGGTCTGTCTTGGCAAAAAAAATCGCATTGATAACCGGTATTACCGGCCAGGATGGTGCCTATTTAGCGCAAAGCTTGTTGCAAAGAGGCTATCGGGTCATCGGGGGGACGCGGCGCTCCTCAATCCTCAATTTACCCCGTCTGGCGGCGCTTGATTTGGTTGACCGGATTAAACTGGTGACGCTGGATATTCAGGATTTCACGTCCATCATGCGGCTTTTGCAAGACGAAAAGCCGTCTGAGATTTATCATTTGGGCGGCCAAAGTTCCGTTCAAGTCAGCTTTCAGCAGCCGCTCTATACAGCGGAGGCAACAGGTCAGGGGCCTTTGAGGTTTCTTGAAGCCATCGCGTTGGCAGCACCTGAGGCGCGGCTGTTTCATCCCTCCAGCAGCGAAATCTTCGGTCAAAACCCCGCTTGTAAAGTTAACGAGAGCGATGATTTTCATCCGCGCTCGCCTTATGGCGCGGCCAAGCTTTTCGCCTATTGGTCGGTGGTCAATTACCGCGAAGCCTATAATCTGCATGCCTCTAACGGCATTATGTTCA
>JAKMCZ010000106.1 GCA_022428185.1 Alphaproteobacteria bacterium
GACGAATTGAAGACGCGCTTGGAAGAATTTGAAGCGGCCGGCCGCTTACTGGAAGCGCAAAGACTGGAACAGCGCACCAATTTCGATTTGGAAATGTTGGAAGCCACCGGCTCTTGCGCCGGTATTGAAAATTATTCGCGCTATTTGACGGGGCGCAAACCGGGCGAACCACCACCCACCTTGTTTGAATATTTGCCCGATAATTCGCTGGTCTTTACCGATGAAAGCCACGTCACGATTCCGCAAATCGGCGGCATGTTTCGCGGCGACTTCCGTCGCAAATCAACTTTGGCCGAATTCGGCTTCCGCCTGCCCTCTTGTGTCGATAATCGCCCGATGAAATTTGAAGAATGGGACATTATGCGTCCGCAAACGGTGCATGTGTCGGCGACACCCGGCCCGTGGGAGATGGAACGCACGGGCGGCGTTTTTGTCGAGCAAGTCATTCGTCCCACCGGACTGGTTGACCCGACTTGCGAGATCCGTCCGGCTTCCTCGCAGGTCGATGATCTCATCGATGAATGTCGTGAATTGGCAAAACAAGCCCAGCGCGTTTTGGTAACGACGCTGACCAAGAAAATGGCCGAAGACCTGACCGAATATATGCACGAGCAGGGCTTGCGCGTGCGCTATATGCATTCCGATATTGATACGCTGGAGCGCATCGAAATCATTCGCGATTTGCGGCTTGGCGCGTTCGACATTCTCATCGGCATTAACCTGCTGCGCGAAGGGCTGGATATACCTGAATGTGCGCTGGTGGCTATTCTTGATGCCGATAAGGAAGGTTTTTTGCGTTCTGAAACCTCGCTGGTGCAGACCATTGGCCGCGCTGCGCGGAATGCTGATGGCCGCGTCCTGCTTTATGCCGATAAGATGACCGGCTCGCTGGAACGCGCAATGGCGGAGACCAATCGCCGCCGCGAGAGGCAAACCGAACATAATCTAGCCAATGGCATCACGCCGGAATCGGTGAAGAAAAATGTGGCCGATGTGCTCGAGAACATTGCCGAGCGCGACAATAAAGCGGCTCCCGGGCCGTATCGGGTGCGCGAGGCGATGGAAGAAAAGCAAGCGCCCTTATTGGGCAGTAATCTGCGCGCCCATATTGAAGGGCTGGAAGCAGAAATGCGCGAAGCCGCTGCCGATTTGGAATTTGAAACGGCGGCGCGATTGCGCGATGAGATTAAACGTTTGCAGGAAACGGAATTGGCCGTGGCCGACGACCCGTTTGCGCGTCAATCAGAAGTTGATGCGCGGGTCGCCGACCAGACCGGATTGAAAAAGGAGGCCGCTCCGAAGAAACCGAGGCGGCGACGCAAAGGGCCTTAGAAGTCGTAAATATAACTGACCGACAGAACCTGATTGTCAAACACACCAAAATCAAAATCCGCATGGGATATATCTCTTTCTTTTCCATGCCCCCATGCTGCACCAAACCGGTTAAAAAACGGTTAGGGTCGCCTTCCAAAAACTGCTACATGGTGGAGCATGGCGGAGACACACCACAAGGCTGTTCTCATTACCGGTGCCGCAAAGCGTATTGGTCGCGCTTTGGCCGAAGCACTGGCTGCCGATGGCTGGGCGATTGCCGCACATTATGCCGGCTCGCAGGCTGAGGCCGAAGATTTGGTGACGGATATAAAAAATAACGGCGGTAACGCCATTGCTTTGCAGGCCGACTTGCGCGATGCGGGTGCGGTCGACAAACTTGTGCCTGATGCGATTGCCGCGCTTGGCCCGCTCACCGCGCTGATAAACAATGCCTCGACTTTTGAACGCGACACGGCTCACACGCTGAGTGCTGAAAGCTGGGACACGCATTTGAATGCCAATTTGCGCGCGCCGGCTTTGCTGATGCGCGACTTTGCCAATCAAGCCGAGCTGCAAAACGGGTCAATTAAAGATGCCTGTATCATTAATATTACCGACCAGCGCGTTGACCGGCTGACACCTGATTTCACTAGCTACACGGTATCGAAAACCGGATTGGCAACCCTGACTGAAACTTTTGCGCAAGCGCTGGCGCCACAACATATTCGCGTCAATGCCATTGCGCCGGGCCCGACCCTGCCCAATCCCAGACAGGAACAAGCCGAATTTGACAAACAAGCAAAGTTGGTGCCGCTGGGACATGGCGCAACGCCCGATGATATTGTGGCGGCGGCACGCTATATTCTTTCCGCCCGCGCCATGACCGGCCAAACCATAATGCAAGATGGCGGGCAGCATCTTGCTTGGCAAACCCCTGATGTTACCGAGGTCAAAGAATAGATGAACCAGCAAACACCAGACAGCCGTCCCGATTTTGCATCTGACTTTTCAAGTGCCACGCGCGGATTGCGCCATGTCTTTGTCAATCGGCTGGCGGTTGAGGCCAGTATCGGAATCCATCGCCATGAAAAACAAAACAAGCAGACCATTTGGCTGACCGTTGATGCCGCCGTGTTGGAAAATACGGACGCACCTGAAGACATTGAAGATGTCGTTTGTTATGAAAATATTTGCAAAATAGCGACCGCGCTGGCAACCGAGGGACATATTGATTTAGTCGAAACGCTGGCTGAGCGACTTGCCGATAGGTTGATGGAAGATCCGCGCCTTGTGCAAATTCGCGTGCAGATTGAGAAGCCAGAAGCAATCGCCGAGGCCGCTTCAGTCGGGATTGCAATTTCTCGCCTTCGCGGCTGAATTTAGCCCATCAAATTTCGCACTTTTCAGCCCTTTTTTAGCTTTTTGAGTGAGCCGAATAGCCTGTAAACCTCTGAAAAGCTGAATAAAATCGCAATAAGCGAGTAATTCACACGCGCCTACAAAATATTTTCATTCTTGTAAAGCCCCAAAATAGACCAAAATAAATATTTTTTTACCCCGCTTGATTTTAATTATCACAATAAAAGCAATAACTTAACATTATTGCCCATTTTTTGGGCAATGGGTTTGGAGGCTATATAAATCAATAGCTTGACGCTGGTTCGGTTATTTTCTGCACATGTTTATCCACAGGACTCGTGAATTAATTTTAGGTCAGAAATTCACCATTATTCAGACAATCCGGTTAAACTGGCGGTGATTAAAGGACGGAACAAGATATCGTGAGCGAAAAGCAAGATAAACCGACGCAACAAACCGGACGGGCGCTGATTGAGACCAAAGTGGCGACCCTGCCCAGCGCGCCCGGCGTCTATCGCATGCTCGACGCAGAAGGCAATGCGCTCTATGTCGGCAAAGCCAAAAACCTGAAAGCGCGAGTGCGCTCCTATGCCCGACCGACCGGCCATAATAATCGCATTTTGCGCATGATTGACGCGACGCGCGATATGGAATTTATCCGCACCGAAACCGAGACCGACGCGCTTTTGCTGGAAGCCAATCTGATTAAGAAGATGAAGCCGCGCTATAATGTGCTGCTGCGCGACGACAAAAGCTTCCCTTATATTTTGCTGGCTGAAGATCACCGTGTGGCGCAACTGTATAAACATCGCGGCGCGCGCAAAAGACCGGGCGCCTATTTCGGGCCGTTTGCTTCTGCCGGTGCGGTCAACCGCACACTCAACACATTGCAGCGCGCCTTTTTACTGCGCTCATGTTCTGACAGTGTTTATGACAGCCGCACACGCCCCTGCCTGCTCTATCAAATCAAGCGATGCAGCGCGCCCTGCACGGGTGAGATTTCGACCGATGGCTATGGCGAATTGGTCGAAGAAGCACGCGATTTTTTGAGCGGCAAAAGCCGCCAAGTGCAAGACGCTTTGTTGAAAAAAATGCAAGCCGCCAGCGAGGCGATGGATTTTGAAGCGGCAGCGGCGGCACGCGACCGTATTCGCGCCCTGACTTATGTGCAGCAAGAAAGCGGCATCAATCCGGGCGACATTAACGAGGCTGATGTTATCGCCGTAGAAAAACAGGGTGGGCAATCTTGCGTGCAAGTGTTCTTTTTCCGCGCCGGCCAGAACCTCGGCAATCGTGCTTATTTTCCCCGCCATGAGCGCGACCAAAATGCGTCGGAAATTCTCGAAGCCTTTATCGGTCAGTTTTATGAAAACCGTCCGGTGCCGCGTGAGATTTTCGTCAGTCACAAATGTCCCGGCGCGGCCCTTATCGGCGAGGCATTGAGCACCCGCATGGGGCATAATGTGAAGCTGCACAAACCGCAGCGCGGCGACAAAATGAGCCTGATGCGCCATGCCCAACAAAACGCCAAAGAGGCGTTGGCGCGGCATGTGTCGGAAAGCGCCAGCCAACGCAAATTATTGAGCGGCGTGGCGGAAGCCTTCGGCCTCGACAGCGCACCTGAGCGGATTGAGGTGTTTGATAATTCGCATTTGCAAGGCACCAACCAACTTGGCGGCATGATTGTTGCCGGACCGGACGGGTTTTTGAAAAACCAATATCGCAAGTTCAACATTAAAGACGAAACGACCGCGCCGGGCGATGATTACGCCATGATGCGCGAGGTGTTCACCCGTCGCTATAGCCGATTAGCGCGCGAAGAAAATCGCGGCAGCCCCACCTGGCCCGATTTGGTGCTGGTCGATGGCGGACGCGGGCAGCTCAATATCGCGCGCGAGGTGATGGTCGAATTGGGGCTGGAAGATGTGCCGCTTGTCGGCATTGCCAAAGGCCCTGACCGCGATGCCGGACGCGAACGCTTTTTCATGTCTGAGCAAGCCGACTTCATGATGCCACCCAATTCGCCGGTATTGTATTATTTGCAGCGTTTGCGCGATGAGGCGCACCGCTTTGCCATTGGCGGTCATCGGGCGCGTCGCAGCGCCGATATTCGCAAAAACCCGCTCGATGGCATTGACGGTATAGGCGCGTCACGCAAGCGCGCTCTATTGCATCACTTTGGCTCAGGGCGCGCGGTCGGGCGCGCGTCATTGTCGGAGCTTGAAAAAGTGGAAGGAATTAGTGCAAAAATGGCGCAACGCATATACAACCATTTCAACGCCACTGAAAGCTGATGGGCTGATGAAACATTTACCGAATATTTTGACGCTGTTGCGCATCTTGATGATACCGGCCGTTTATCTGGCTTTTTTTGTGCCGGGCACATTGGGCGATGCGCTGGCCCTGCTGGTTTTCTCGATTGCCGGTTTTACTGATTTTTTTGACGGTTGGCTGGCGCGCAAGCTGGAAGTGCAGTCAGGCTTTGGTCGCATGCTCGACCCGATTGCCGACAAGCTGATGGTCGCCACCTGTCTGCTGTTGCTGGTCGGCTATGACATCATTACCGATTACCACATGATTGCCGCGCTGATTATTCTGTGCCGTGAGATTTTAGTGTCGGGCTTGCGTGAATATTTGATGGAACTGCATGTCGCGCTGCCGGTGTCGACTTTAGCCAAATATAAAACGGCCATTCAGATGGTCGCTATAGGCTTTTTACTGGTAGATGAAACCGGTCGTCTGGTGATTTATTACGCGCCGGAAATCGGCCTCGGCCTGTTATGGCTGGCTGCCGGCCTGACCTTGATAACCGGCTATGATTATGTCCTACAGGGCATTAAACACGCCAAATGGAGCGATGACTGATGAGTTCGCGCGCGCCTGTGCCCTGCCCTGAAATGACCGATATTCGAAATCAGATAGACGCTCTGGATAAACGTCTGGTTGCGCTCTTGGCTGACCGACAGAAATTAATCTCGGCCGCCGGTCGCGTAAAACCTAACCGCGACACGGTGCGCGATGAAGCGCGCATTGAAGAGGTCATCAAGCTGGTTTTGGCTGAAGCCGATCGTGCCGGATTGGCCCGACAAATTGCCGAGCCGCTATGGCGGCAATTGATTGAAAGCTCAATCGCCTATGAATATGAAGTTTTTGATGAACCCCCTGAAAGCGATTGAAACAGATTAAAACTGCTTCTCAGGAACATCGACAACCAGACCATCAACCGCATCGCTGATTTTAATCTGGCAAGACAGACGGCTATTGTCTTTCACTTCAAAAGCAAAATCCAACATGTCGCTTTCCATCTCTTCGCGCTCGCCCGTGGCATCGCGCCAATCTTCGCGGACGTAAATATGACAGGTTGCGCAGGCACAGGCACCGCCGCAATCAGCATCGATACCGTTCACGGAATTCTTGATGGCGACTTCCATAAGAGTCATGCCGTCATTCGCTTCGCAAACCGTTTCTGTTCCGTCTGAACCGACAAAAGTCACTTTAGCCATAATCTTCTCCCAAAATTTCTCAATGAATATACGGAAATTTGCCTTGAGGGCAAGCATCGCAACGCGGCATAGTGACCCGATGACCGCATCTCGCCACCTCACCATTCGCGCAGAAAGTTGGCCGCTCAAGCAGCGCTTTTCAATCGCGCGCGGCAGCAAGATAAGCGCTGATGTTTTAGCTGTCGAATTAACGGAAAACGGCTTCAGCGGTCGCGGTGAGGCCGTGCCTTATCGCCGCTATGGCGAGAGCATGGAAACCGTGACCGCCGCCGTTGAGGCGTTGCAAAAAGCGCTGGAACAAGGCCTCGACCGTGATGGTTTGCTGGACGCTCTGCTGCCCGGTGCGGCGCGTAATGCAATCGATTGCGCGCTGTGGGATTTGCAAGCCAAACAGGAAAATTGCAGCGCCGCTGAACTGGCCGGCATTAACCTAAAGCCGATACAGACCGCTTTTACCGTGGTGATTGACGATGCTGATAAAATGGCGGCGCAAGCCGAAAAAGCCAAAGCCTATCCGCTGCTAAAAATAAAACTGGGTGGGCGCGATGGTGTGATGGCTGACATTACCCGCCTCTCCGCCATTGCCGAGGCGCGCCCCGATGCGCAACTGATTGTTGACAGTAATGAGGGTTGGCAAATTGACGAACTGGCGCGCTATGCCGAGCCTTTGGGCCGCTATGGGGTGAGGTTTTTCGAACAACCCGTGCTGCAGGCACAAGAAGCCGGACTGGCTGATATCGACCTGCCTTTTTGCGCCGATGAGAGCATGCATGACCACCATTCCCTCGACGCGCTGCCGCGCGCCTATGATTGGGTCAATTTGAAGCTCGATAAAACCGGCGGCCTGACCGAGGCGCTGGCTTGCGCCAAAGCAGCCAAAGCCGATGGTCGCAAAATCATGGTCGGCTGCATGGTCGCCACCTCGCTATCAATGGCACCGGCCATGCTGCTGGCGCAATATGCAGACATTGTTGATTTGGACGGGCCGCTTTGGCTGAGCGAAGATCGCGACAATGGCTTGCGCTATGACGGTGCAACGATTTATCCGCCCGATGAGATTTTATGGGGCTGATGTTCTTGCTCATCATTCGCTTTAACTGCTGACCTTAATCTGCCATAGACTGTTTTTCAGCGCATGGACGGTGCGTTGGTGGGGTCAAAAAACCCCGAAACTATAGCCGCAATTTGTAATTGCGTATGTGGCTTAGCGACACCAAATAGTCAGGTGCGTTAAGCCTTTTTTTATGAATTGCTGGAAAAATCGTTCACCTCGCGCTCTGCGCCGGGTTGACGGCGGAATATGGTTCTCTTAGGGGAACTCAATACGTCGTAGCCGATCCTGTATCTGGCTTGCTAACCCCCGGCACCTGCGTATCCGGTGCCACTTTGCTTTAACAAGAAAAACAAAGAGGGGTGCAAATGAACGAGACACAAGCCATACAAAATAATCGCGCACTGCGCCGGGGTGATGGCGGAATAAGGTTCTTTTTAGTGAACTCAATACGTCGTAGCCGAACTTTTGTGCGGTTTGCTAACCCCCCGGCACCTGCGTATCCGG
>JAKMCZ010000122.1 GCA_022428185.1 Alphaproteobacteria bacterium
CGCAAATGCTGGGGCTTGGTGTCACCGTTTTCGCGATGGTCGGACTGGAAAGCCAAGCGGAAAATGATTTGCAAGCCTTTGAGGCGCGCGTTGCCGATTGGCCGGAAGTGTTGGAATGTCACATGCTGAATGGCGAGATTGATTTTATTTTGAAATGCATCGCGCCCGATTTGGAAAGCTTTCAGGGGTTTCTGACGCAGAAACTGACACCCGCGCCCAATGTCGCCAATGTCCGCACATCGCTGACCATTCGCCGCTCTAAGGGCCGCACGGCATTGCCGATTGGTGGGGAACCGATTGGCGAAGCTACTTAAACTTCACCCCTAAGATTTCGTAAGATTTGCCGCCGCCGGGCGTGTTGACCTCAACGCTATCGCCAACACTTTTGCCGATAAGCGCACGGGCAATCGGCGAGGAAATGGAAATTTTGCCTTGTTCGAGGTCGGCTTCAAAATCGCCGACAATCTGGTAGGTCACCTCGGCATCTGTATCTTCATCGACCAGCTTCACCTTAGCGCCGAATTTCACCTGCTTGCCGGTCAGGCTGGCAAAATCAATGACATCGGCGCGATTTATCATGTCTTCAAGTTCCATAATGCGACCTTCATTATGGCTTTGTTGTTCTTTAGCTGCGTGATATTCGGCGTTTTCAGACAAATCGCCATGCGCGCGTGCTTCCGAAATCGCCCTGATGATGCGCTGGCGCTCGGGCCCTTTCAGGCGCTTTAATTCTATGTCCAGCGCCTCATAGCCGCCAGAGGTCATAGGAACGGTTTCCATAAAAGCCTCCCCCCTCAATTCGAGAGCAAGCATTAGTTTTCACAAAATAGCTGCATTAGGCAAGTTTTTTGCGCCGCTAAACCCGTCGCGCCGCATAATCTTGCAGGCTGGTGACACTCAATTCATTATTGCCCAAAGCGGCAATCGCTGCGACGGCAGCTTCTGCGCCTGCCAAAGTGGTGTAATAAGGCACTTTCATCTCAAGGGTGGTGCGGCGGATAGATTTGCTGTCAGCCAGCGATTTCTCACCCTGAGTGGTGTTGACGACAAGCTGCACATCACCGTTTTTGATGGCATCAACCACATGCGGACGACCCTCAGCGACTTTGTTGATCGGCTCAACTTGCACGCCGTTTTGCGCCAGAAACGCTGCCGTGCCGCCGGTCGCAATCAGTGTAAAGCCCAGCTCTTCCAGCCGTTTGGCCGGTGCAATGGCGCGCTGCTTGTCGCCTTCGCGCACCGAGATGAACGCCGTGCCGCTTTGCGGCAAAATCGTGCTGCCACCGAGCTGGCTTTTTGCGAAAGCGGTGGCGAAATCCAAATCCAGTCCCATCACCTCGCCGGTCGAACGCATTTCCGGTCCTAAAATCGTGTCAACACCGGGGAAGCGGGCGAATGGAAACACGCTTTCTTTGACCGCAATGTGGTCATAGCTTTGCGGCTTCATATCAAACTCAGATAGCGGTGCACCTGCCATCAACCGAGCGGCGATGCGCGCAATCGGCTGTCCCAAAACTTTGGCAACAAACGGCACGGTGCGGCTGGCGCGCGGATTAACCTCGATGACGAAAATCGTTTCGCCTTGCACGGCAAATTGTACATTCATCAAGCCCACAACATTCAGGGCTTTCGCCATATCGGTAGCTTGGCGACCCAATTGGTCGATGATGTTTTTCGGCAGCGAATGTGGCGGCATGGAGCAGGCACTGTCGCCCGAATGAACACCGGCCTCTTCAATATGTTCCAGAATACCTGCAACGACGACCTCTTTGCCATCGCTCAACACATCAACATCAAGCTCAGTGGCATCGCGCAAATAACCGTCAATCAACACCGGACTGTCGCCTGAAACGACAACCGCTTCGCGCATATAACGCTCAAGCTGCGCGTCATTATCGACAATCTCCATAGCGCGACCGCCCAGCACATAGGACGGGCGAATAACCACCGGAAAACCAATCGTCGCGGCGATGGCGCGCGCTTCTTCTGCCGAGCGCGCAATGCCGTTGTCCGGCTGGCGCAGGTCAAGTCTTTCCAGCAAGTCTTTAAAGCGGTCGCGGTCTTCCGCCAAATCAATCGCGTCCGGGTCAGTGCCCAAAATCGGAATACCCGCTTTTTCTAGCGCTTGCGATAATTTCAGCGGCGTTTGCCCGCCAAACTGCACAATCACGCCCGCCAGCGTGCCGTTTTTCTGCTCGCAAGCGAGTATCTCGAGCACGTCTTCTTGCGTCAAAGGCTCGAAATAAAGTCGGTCTGATGTGTCGTAATCGGTCGAAACAGTTTCAGGATTGCAATTGACCATGATGCTTTCAATGCCCGCATCTTCCAGTGCATAGGCGGCATGGCAGCAGCAATAATCAAACTCAATACCTTGCCCGATGCGGTTCGGTCCACCGCCGAGAATGACCGCTTTTTTGCGGTCGCTGGGGGCGGCTTCTTCCTGCCCGCCAAAAGCAGAGGGCGCGTCATAACTCGAATAGAGATAGGGCGTACCGGCGGCGAACTCAGCGGCACAAGTATCGATTTGCCTAAAATACGGACGCACATTCATCGCATGGCGCGCGCTGCGCACATCATCTTCAGTGGCATCTGTCAGCTCAGCCATGCGGGCATCTGAAAATCCCATCGCTTTAACCGAGCGCATGGCTTCGTCATTGTCGGGCAAGCCGTGGTCAGCCAGCTTCTGTTCAGTCGCTATTATCTCAGCCAGTTGTGCGACAAACCACGGGTCGAAATGCGATAGGCCGCAAATATCTTCTTGGCTCATGCCCTGGCGTAGCGCATGTGCTGCCATTAACAGCCGCGCCGGAGTTGCCGTGGTCAGCGCGGCGCGCATATCGGCCAGACCCTCTTCAGTGCTGATATCCGGCGCGTCTTCGGGCGGGTTCAATCCGGTCAGGCCGGTCTCTAATGAGCGCAGGGCTTTTTGCAGGCTCTCTTGGAAATTGCGTCCAATTGCCATCGCTTCGCCGACCGATTTCATCGCCGTGGTTAAAAGTGGCTCGGCGCCGGGGAATTTCTCAAATGCGAAACGCGGAATTTTCGTCTCGACATAATCAATGGTTGGCTCAAAGCTGGCGGGTGTGACGCCGGTAATGTCATTCATCAATTCATCAAGCGTGTAGCCGACCGCCAGCTTGGCAGCGATTTTGGCTATAGGAAAGCCGGTTGCTTTAGAAGCCAGCGCAGACGAGCGCGAGACGCGCGGGTTCATTTCAATGACCACCAGACGTCCGTCTTTCGGATTGACGGCGAATTGCACATTGGAGCCGCCAGTTTCAACGCCGATTTCGCGCAACACGGCAATCGACGCATTACGCATGATTTGATATTCGCGGTCGGTCAAGGTCAGGGCAGGGGCGACGGTAATGCTGTCGCCCGTATGCACGCCCATCGGGTCAACATTTTCAATCGAACAGATAATGATGCAGTTATCGGCTTTGTCGCGGACAACCTCCATTTCATATTCTTTCCAACCGAGCACGCTTTCTTCAATCAGCACCTCGGTTACCGGCGAGGCATCGAGTCCGTTTTCAACAATTGCCAAAAACTCTTCCTTATTATAGGCAATGCCGCCGCCGGTGCCGCCCAGTGTAAAGGACGGACGGATAATTGTCGGCAAACCGACTTTCTCAAGTCCCTCCAGCGCCTCGTCAACCGAATGGGCGATTGATGAACGCGGGCTTTCCAGTCCGATTTTATCCATCGCATCACGAAACAAAAGTCGGTCTTCGGCTTTATTGATAGCCTCGAGGTCAGCGCCGATAAGCTGCACATCAAACTTCTCTAATCTGCCGTTTTCGGCCAGCGCTATCGCCGTGTTGAGCGCGGTTTGTCCACCCATTGTCGGCAGCAGCGCATCGGGGCGCTCTTTTTCGATAATCTTGGCGACAATATCGGGCGTAATCGGCTCGATATAGGTCGCATCGGCCAGCTCCGGATCGGTCATGATGGTGGCCGGATTGGAATTGACCAGAATGACCTTAAATCCCTCTTCGCGCAGTGCCTTGCACGCTTGCGCACCCGAATAATCAAACTCGCAAGCCTGCCCAATAACAATCGGGCCAGCGCCAATAATCATAATGCTTTTCAAGTCAGCGCGTTTTGGCATTAGCTGTCCCCCCGCATGGCGGATACGAAGCGGTCGAACAAATAATGGCTGTCTTGCGGACCGGGGCTTGCTTCGGGATGATATTGAACCGAAAAGACCGGCTTGCCTTTCAGCGCGATACCGCAATTTGTGCCATCAAACAGGCTGATATGCGTTTCTTCAACCGTATCGGGCAGGCTGTCGCGGTCGACCGTGAAGCCGTGATTCATCGAAGTGATTTCAACCTTGCCGGTAGTCAAATCCTTTACCGGATGATTGGCCCCGTGATGACCTTGCTTCATCTTCACCGTATTTGCGCCAAGTGCGCGCGCCAGCATTTGATGTCCCAGACAAATGCCGAATACCGGCTTACCGCTGGAGACAATTTTTTCGATCTCACCAACCGCATAATCACCGGTGGCGGCAGGGTCGCCCGGCCCATTGGATAGAAAAATCCCGTCCGGCCTAGCCGCCAGAACATCATCTGCTTTGCTGTCGGCGGGCAGCACTGAAACGCGGCAACCGGCTTCGACAAGGCAGCGTAAAATGTTTTTCTTCACACCATAATCAAGCGCCACCACATGCGGCCCGTCTGAGCCATTGGCGAAGCCATTGTCCCAGACCCAGCGTCCTTCTTGCCAGTCATAATCATCTGCACTGCTGACTGCGCCAGCTAAATCGGCACCTTCCAATCCGGCGAAACTGTTCAATTCATTTTGCAAAGCGTCGAGGTCGAATTTGCCATCGGGCGCATGCGCCACAACCGCATTAAACATGCCGTTTTCGCGAATATGCGCGGTGATGGCGCGTGTATCGATACCGCTTATGCCAATCAAGCCATTGGTTTTGAGCCAGTCGTCCAAATGTGCCGTGTTGCGATAATTAGCCGGGTCGGTAATCGCTTCTCGGGTAATCAGACCATGCGCGGCGCGCGGGTTTTTAATGTTCGAGGTTTCACTGTCTTCGTCATTGGTGCCGACATTGCCGATATGAGGAAAGGTGAAGGTAACGATTTGCGCGGCGTATGACGGGTCTGTCAGGATTTCTTGATAGCCGGTCATGGCGGTGTTGAAACATACCTCGCCCACTGTGTGGCCGGTTGCGCCGATGCCATAGCCATAAAACGCGTCGCCGGAAGCGGTCAGCAGCAGGGCGGTTTTTATCGGCGGTGACCAAACACTCATTATGCTGCCCCTCTGCTAAATCGATGGGTGGAAAAAATCAGTGAAAAAAACCGCAAAAAAAATGCCTCTGCCGCTGCTGCGACCGAGGCAATCGGGATGACGATAACTCCCATAAACAAACCTTCTTCTTTGCGTGTCAAATTCACGGGAAACTATTAAAAGCGCGGGGCGCGGTCAAGCGATGAAAAAAAGAATCCCGTGATAAAAATAAGCTAATTAAAACAATTAATTATAAGCGTTTTTCACGGGCTTCGCGCGATGACGCTGGGCGGCTTGGCGAATCTGCTCAGCGGCGATGCACGCTTTTAAGGTGATTCTCACCCGTCGCTCATCTCAGCGATTGCCAAAGCGGTCGCAATGGCATATATCGTCCTCTCTGATGTGATTGTCATCGAGGAGGCGGCCATGCAGGAGCGTTTCAGCGAAGCGCTTAAGGAAGCTGTCAAAAGCCAAGACAAAATCCGTACTTCTACTTTGCGGCTTATTACAGCCGCTATCAAAGACCGCGATATTGCTGCGCGCGGCGCCGATAGAGGCGACGGCGCGAGCGATGAGCAGGTGCTGGAAATTCTTGCCAAAATGGTGAAACAGCGACAGGAAGCGGCGACCACTTATGAAGAGGCGGGTCGGCTGGAATTAGCCGAGCAGGAACGCGCTGAGATTTTGGTCATTGAAGAGTTTTTGCCCGCGCAATTAAGCGATGATGAAATTCAATCCGCCGTCGATGCGGCAATTGCCGAAACCGCCGCCGCATCTTTGAAAGATATGGGCAAGGTGATGGGTATTTTGAAAGGCAAATATGCCGGTCAGATGGATTTCGGAAAAGCCGGGGGGCTGGTCAAGCAACAGCTTGGCTGATAATCGCCTAATCCCATTCATGCACAATTTATATGTCACCCTTGCTGGCGGCATTTATCATTAGGCCGTAATGTAGCAGCATGGCGTTTCCTTCTGGCTTCCTTGATGAAATAAAAAACCGCGTCGCCGTTTCTGATGTCGTGGGTCGCAAGGTGAAATTGCAGCGGCGCGGGCGCGAATTTGTCGGTCTCAGCCCGTTTAAACAAGAGCGCACACCCTCCTTTACGGTCAATGATGACAAGCAATTTTATCATTGTTTTTCGACCGGAAAGCACGGCTCGATATTTGATTTTATTATGGAAACAGAGGGGCTTAGCTTCCCTGAAGCGGTCGAACGCTTGGCCTCCGAAGCGGGTTTGCCCATGCCGGAGCGCGCCCCGCGCGCTGCCGAGCGGGCGCAAAAGCAGGCCGGTCTGGTTGATGTCACCGAAGCAGCAGCAAAATGGTTTCAAGCGCAGTTAAAAACCCCGGCTGCTGACGAGGCGCGTGCCTATTTGGAGCGGCGCGGCGTGACGCAAGAGATGATTGAGGGCTTTGGTGTCGGTTATGCGCCGCGCGCGCGCACCGCCTTGCTGGAGCATTTGACGGCGCGCAATATCGGTGTTGATAAAGTTGTTGAGTCCGGCATGGCGATTAAACCGGACGACCATAAAGCGCCCTATGACCGGTTTCGCGATCGGATTATTTTTCCGATTGCCGACACGCGCGGGCGGGTGATTGCGTTTGGCGGGCGCGCCATGCAGGCCGATGCGCCGGCTAAATATCTTAATTCGCCCGACACGCCCTTATTTGACAAAAGCCGGGTCTTGTATAATTTTTCCCGCGCCCGTCAACCGTCTTACGATAGCGGCACCTTATTGGTGGCCGAGGGTTATATGGACGTGGTCGGGTTGGCGCATGCCGGGTTTGATCACGCGGTTGCGCCAATGGGCACTGCGCTTACGGAAGAACAGATAAACCTTGCTTGGCGTATGGCACCCGAGCCGATTTTATGCCTCGATGGCGATCAAGCCGGATTGCGCGCTGCCTATCGCGCGATTGACCGCGCTCTGCCGATGTTGAAGGCCGGATATTCTCTGCGTTTTGCCATGTTGCCGCCGGGTAAAGACCCGGATGATGTGGTGCGCGAAGGCGGCGCAGAAGCGATGCAGACAATTTTGGACAAAGCCATGAGTTTGCTCGACTTGATGTGGGAGCGCGAGATTGAAGCGGCACCGTGGGATACACCCGAGCGCGCTGCCGCGCTCAAAAAACGCCTGCGCGAGGCGGTCAATAAGGTGCAAGATGGCGATGTAAAAGGGCTATACGGGCAAGAGATTAAGAAGCGCCTCGATAAGTTGCTGGGCAG
Organism: Alphaproteobacteria bacterium; assembly: GCA_022428185.1. Classification (GTDB taxonomy): domain Bacteria; phylum Pseudomonadota; class Alphaproteobacteria; order RS24; family RS24; genus UBA8337. Next base: position 7,481 of record JAKMCZ010000122.1, read on the forward strand.
CGACCTGCCGAGAGGCAGTAATAATAGTGGCGGCGGTCGGCCTTATGGTGGTCAGCCGGTCTATCGCACGCAACCGACTTCGGAGGCGCGCCGTTCGGCATTGGCTACCGGCGCTGACGATTGGCCGCCGCGCGAGGCTTTAATGGTGTTGGTCATATTTCATCATCCGGCTGTGTTGTTGACGCATCGCGATATGTTTGAGGCAATAAGCCTGAAAAGTAACGTTTTGGACGCGTTGCGCTTCGATATTATCGATTATTTTGACGCGTTGGAGGCGACCGATGCATCGGCTGAAGGGCTTGACAATCAAGGGCTTACAGGGCATTTGATGGGC
>JAKMCZ010000133.1 GCA_022428185.1 Alphaproteobacteria bacterium
GGAACATCACGAGAAGCTGAAAGCGGGGCTTGAAAAACTCGGTCTCGACCTATTGGTCGATGAACCTTATCGCCTGCCGCAAATGAATTCGGTAAAAATCCCTGAAGCGGTAAAACCGCGCGAGGCCGATATTCGCAAAACCCTATTGCTCGAACATAATTTGGAAATCGGTGCCGGACTGGGCGCGCTGGCCGGACAAATCTGGCGCATCGGCTTGATGGGCTATGGCGCGTCTGAAGAAAACGTCACCACCTGTCTCGACGCGCTTGAAGAAGTGCTTTAGCCGTCGCGATTTTTGGCGGCGATTTGTTGTTCTTCCTCGACGCGGCGCTTTTCTTTTAAGCGGCGCTCAATCGTGCGAATCCATCGAAACGCATCTTTGGCAATATCGTCATCATCACCGGCTTTGCGAAAAGCTTTGATGGCGCTGTCATATTTTTCCTGCCGCGTGCGGGCAATGCCCAATAAAAGCCAATTATCCGCCTCGTCTTTCAACCCACCCTTATCGAGCGCTTTGACCAAAGCCGTTTCAGCCGCAGGCCAGTCTTCATTTTGAATACGCGCCTGTGCCAATTGCGCGTAAAACTTGCCCTTATCGGATAATTCGGCGGCGCGGGTCAGCGGGGCAACAGATTTATCCCATTCGCGCGACATCATATAAGCGCGCGCCAGCAAGTCATAATTATCTTCGGTTTTCTCAATATTCCCGCCATCAAACCCGCTTTGCAAAATCTCGGCCGCCTTAATCGGCACATTGTGATAGAGGTAAAGCTGCGCCATAGAGGATAATTCTTTGCTGCTGGTCAGCATATTTTGCACATGCATGGTGCGCTGGGCGACAAAGGCCAGTTCCTCTTCTTCTTCCTCGTAATAAATCGCCGTTAATTGCTGCCAAAAGGTTTTCACTCCGGGCCAGATTTGCACCGCATCTTCCAAAATCGGGCGCGCTTCGCCATAGCGCTCCTCGCGCAGCAGCACGGACAGCAAGATGCGCGTCCATTGCTGTTTCGGCTCGTCAACTTTCGACAAGGCTTTTCGTATCGCTTGTTCAGCTGGGCGCAACTCTTCCAATATGATATGAATCTGCGCTTTTAGCGCATAGGGCGCGCCGCTGGGCTCTTTGTCTTGCCCGTCAAACCATTGCTCAATCAATGGCAGCGCCTTGCGCGCACGGCCTTGCGCCAATTGCAATTGCGCCAAATTATAAGTCAGGTCAGAAACTACCCGCGGCGGCAAATCGCCGGTCGCAATGGCGCGTTCAAAACTCTCAATCGTCGCATCATAATCGCCCTTACCGGCATGCACATAACCCAGCGTTTGCATGGCAACAGCTTTTTCATAGGCTTTGAATTGCGTGCCGTCCAAAATCTCCTGTAAGGGCTGCATGGCTTCGACATATTTCTCTACGCCGATAAATTCTTGCGCTTGCTCAATAAGCCGAAAAGCGCCCTTACCCAAAACTTTGGAGCGCCGCGCATTCGGCTTGCGCGGCCTCTCTGCGTCTGCTTGTTGCGCGGCGGCAATCGACACGCCAAGCGGCCCAAACGGATTGACGGGCAGCGATGCGAGGCTGAAAGCAAGCAAAAGTGAAATCAGGCGCCGTTTCATCATCTTTCCCTATTCGGCAATATTGAAGCTGATGAGTTGGCGCACGCCCGGGCGAATGGCCGGTTTGCCGTCCTCCATCATCGGACGATATTTCCATTTTTTAATCGCAGTCATAGCCGAGCGGTCAAACACCCCTTTCGGGTCGGCTTCGACCACCACCAATTCAACCGCTTGCCCCAATTCATTAATGGCAAATTCCAAAAGCACCCAGCCCTCAATACCACGGTTCAAAGCGCGGCTCGGATAGCGCGGCAACACCCGCACTATGGCGAGCGCGTCGCCATCAACCGGCGCGTTCAAATTCATGCCGGTTAGGCCGAATTGACCGAGGTCAAGATTCATACTCGCCTTATCGGCATTGGGGCGCTGCGTCGGTTCCAATTTGGGCGGTGGCGGTGGCTCGTCGGGTTTTTGCTGGCTGGGGCGTTTCATGGCGCGGTCTTTGGTGTTCACATCTTCGTCGCGCTCAACGCGCACAAAATCAATGCCGATAGACGCCGCTTCCTGCTCAATCTCATAATCGCGACCGGTGACCAAGACTTTCATCGTCAGAAACAAGACAATCGTTGTCACAACGGCGAGCAGTGCCGAACTCAGCATCCGAGATGACAAAATTGACGAGAAGCTGGCCGTCATTTTTCTTCTGCCGCGATAGAAATCGCGCCAACACCCGCCAAACGAACCTGATCCATGATCTCAACCAAAACGCCTGTCTCGGCTTTTTTATCGGCCTGAATAACCGCGCCGCCCTGCGGGTTTTCAGCATGCAGGCGTTCCACATTGGCGCGCACGGCAGCCAGGTCAACCTCGCGGCGATTGATATAAATCTCATTGTTTTCGCCAATGGCAATCAAGATGCCGACACGGCTTTGCTTTACGGCTGTTTCGGCGTCAGGGCGGGTCACATCAAGGCCGCTTTCCTTAACAAAGGTCGCGGTCACGATGAAGAAAATCAGCATGATGAAAACAATGTCGAGCATTGGCGTCATATCAATGGCGCTGTCTTCTTCTTGTCTATGTCTTCGCTTGCGCATATTGCCCTCTAATCCGCCAGTTCCAAATTGTCGGCTAAATGCTCAACCGAACGGTCGGCTTTGCGTTCAAGACCGGTAATGAAAAACAGACCCGATAGCGCCACCACCATGCCCGCCATGGTCGGCAAAGTGGCTTTCGAAATACCCGCCGCCATCGCGCGGGCATTGCCCGAACCGGTAATTGCCATCACATCAAAAACCTCAACCATGCCCGTCACCGTGCCCAAAAGTCCCAAAAACGGAGCCAGCGCCACCAGCACTTTAATATAGGCCAAATTGGCGCCCGCTCTCAGCCGCGCATCGGAAATCATCATGTCGCGAATACGCCGCGCCGACCAGCTTTGATGTTCTTTGCGCGCCTGCCAATCGGCAATATGCGCCGCGCTCAGAACCTTAAATTCGGTGCGGAAAAAACTGTAACGCTCATAAACCAACGCCCAAAGCACCGAAGTCGCCAGCATGATGAGCAGCAAAACATTGCCACCCAATTCAAGAAAGTCGCGCACCCCGCGCACCGCTTCAAACGGATTCAAGAACAAAAATAATATCTCGCCAAAGGTCACGCCGCTGCTCCCTTATGTGCCTTCAGCATGGCGCGCAATAAGCCCGGCTGCCTGCTCTTCCAAAATCTGCACAATCTCGCGCGAGCGCGCCGCAGCGGCCGCATGCAGCAGCAAAATCGGAATGGCGACGGTCAGCCCCAGCACCGTGGTCATCAGGGCTTGCGATATGCCACCGGCCATTAGTTTCGGGTCGCCTGTGCCAAACAGCGTAATCGCCTGAAAGGTCAAAATCATGCCGGTGACCGTGCCCAAAAGGCCGAGCAAGGGCGATACACCGGCGAGCAATTTCAACAGCGACAGGTTTTTTTCAAGCGCCGGCATTTCTTTCAAAATTGCGTCATCGAGCTTCAACTCCAAGGTTTCGACATCGAGCTTTTTCTGACCGGCAGCGGCATGATACACCGCCCAAACGCGACCAAGCGGCGTGTCACCTTCCGCTTTACCGGCCTCCATTTGCGCTTTCACACTGCGCGCCGTCAATGTCAAACGGATGATGCGCTCCAACGCCAAACCGACGCCGAGCAGACCCAAAAGGATAATTGTATAACCGACAAGGCCGCCCTGATTGATGCGCTCGCTCAGGCTCGGCATTTGCAACAACAGATTCAAAATCGCGCCGCGCGACGGGTCAATGGGCGCAGCAACCAATTCGCCGCCACTGCCGTCAAGCACATCATCTGCCGCATCGCCAAATCGCGCCGGCGGCTGGCGACCCAAATCGGCGAACCGATTATCGCCCGCATAGCGCACAAACTGACCATCAGCCAAAGCCGTGAACGGACCGACGCGCAGAATTTCCGTCTCGCGCACCGAACCGTCAAGGTTGACCACCTCACCGGTAAAGCGTTTGACCTCGCCTTGCGCGGTCATTTCCTGCTGCAAAGCGAACCAAAGATATTCCAACTGTTCCATTTCCGGCAGGCCTTTGGTCTTTGCCAGCTTAGCCAGAGGCGCAGCGCGTCCTTTAATCTCGCCGGAAATAAAACTTTCCTCAATTTGGCCGCGTGTCTCGCCTGCCACTTGGCGCACAATGCCGAACAATTCGCCATAAATGCCGAGGCGTTCATTCAGCAGCCCTTCCAGCTCAGCCAATTTCACTTCATTATCGGCAAAGGTTTTTTCCAGACGCTCAGAGCGCGCTTCTTCGCGCTTAATGGCATTTTGCGTGCGCGTTAAAAACGCTTTTTGCTGATTGCGGTTTTTGCGGAACTCCGCCTCGCGGGTGGCAAACGCGCTATTGTCACGCACCCGACCCTGGCGCACTTGTTCGAGCAATTGCTGCAAGGTTACGGCATCATTTACATCGGGCTTTTGGTCTTGCGCCATCGCGCCACCGAGCAGGGGGTTCAGCATTAGGGCGAACGCCAAAGCGGCGGAAGAAAGAAATTTCATCATCACGCCCCCCTATCGCCCGACCGTCACCGGCACGACCAAAAGGTCAGGCGCGGCTTGCTGTTTGGCGATGCGTAACGCGCTGCGCAACTCACCGTCAAAATCGCCATCAAGATCAATAAATTGGCTTTGGTTTTTATCCCAAGCACCGCTTTCGGCCCCGTCAAGCGTCTGGTAAATCAGCGCGACGCGGCCAATGCGCAAAAACGCCACCATGCGCGCCTCGCCATTAATATCCATTTCACCCTCATAGGCTTCAATGGTGCGGCCATATTC
>JAKMCZ010000161.1 GCA_022428185.1 Alphaproteobacteria bacterium
GACGAGAAAACCCTTTATCCGAATATGCCCGAAACGCTGCGCTCGGCAGAATTGCTGATTAAAGAGGGTTTTGAGGTGATGGTTTATTGCAGCGATGACCCGATTATGGCGAAGCGGTTGGAAGAAATCGGCTGCTGCGCGATTATGCCTCTCGCCGCGCCTATCGGTTCGGGACTGGGGATTCAAAATCCGGTTAATATTCGGCTGATTATCGAACAGGCCAATGTGCCGGTTCTGGTTGATGCAGGTGTCGGCACGGCCTCTGACGCGGCGATTGCGATGGAACTGGGCTGCGACGGGGTGTTGATGAACACGGCGATTGCCGAAGCCAAAAACCCGATATTGATGGCTGAAGCGATGAAACATGCGGTGATTGCCGGACGCCAAGCCTATTTGGCGGGGCGCATGGCGAAGCGGCTTTATGCCGACCCAAGTTCGCCGGTTGGCGGGCTCATTTAGTCTTTAAATCAATCCGCGCCACTTTAATCGCTTCTGCCAATTCGGTTTTATCGAGCGCGCCGGGAAATAATTTGCCGTTAATAACAAAAGCCGGTGTGCCCGATACGCCGATGGCTTCGGCCAATTGGCGGGTCGAAGCAAGATGCATGACATATTTTTCATTCAGTGCGTCTGATTGCACTTTCTTTACCGGCAATCTCAAATCGCCCAATGTTTTTTCGACCACGGCTTGCGACAAGCGCCCCTGACTGGTCATCAGTTTGCTGTGATAGGTCAGATATTTCATTTTATCGTTGAGCGCCAAAGCAGCGCTGGCCGCGATATATGAGGCTTCGCCCAAAATAGGATATTCCTTAAACACGATGCGCACATCTTTGTTTTCGTCTAAGACCTGCATAAGCGGGTTGAAGCTGCGCTTACAATATCCGCAATTATAGTCGAAAAACTCGACAATCGTGATGGGCGCATTTTTAGGCCCCATCGAGTAATCACTCGGATTGCGATAGAGGTTATCGGCATTGGCGAGCAAGGCTTGGGCGCGCTGTTGTTCAGCGCGTTGCGCCAGATAAAACTGCATATTGTCGAGCGCGCGCTCCAGTTTTTCGGGATTGCGCATGAAGAAATCTTCGATCTGTTTGTCAATCTGCTGTCGCTCTTCATCGTTCAGCGCGACTGCCGGGGCAAGGGCAGAACTGCAAGCCAGAATGATGGCACTCATTAAAAGGTAACGCATTTTTTTCTCCTAAAGCTCAGCGCTTAATCGAACTGAGAATATCAACCGCGCGGATATATTCAACCGAGCCTTTCGGCAAACCTTTAATTGCCCGTGTGGCGTGCCGTCGCGCCTCTTTATTGCCGGCAGCGGCATAATATTCCGCCAATGCCCATTGGGCGAGGGCGGTTTCGTCTAGCTGGCCGTAGCCTTTTGACATTTGCAAATAGGCCGAGCCGTTAAACGGGTCAAGGCGCAAGGCATTCCGCAAATGAGCGATGGCCTGACGGTTGGTTTCCATATCGCTGGCCCGGCCTGCTGCACCTTTTTCCAGCAAGCAGGAGGCCAACCCAATCAGCAATAGCGGTTCGTTGGGACGCAGTGCAACAGCTTTTTCATACGGCTTGATGCCACCGGCCGCCAGACCCGTCTCATAATAGATTTGTCCTTCAAGCTCATGCAGCCATGCATTATCAGGCATGTCGGCAATCAGTTGACGTAATTCTGACAGCGCCTTGTCGCGAAGCCCTTGCCGAAAATAGGCAATGGCGCGGGCATATTTGGCCGGTTGCGATTTGTCATTGCGGTAACGGCGTAATGTGGTGGTCGGCGAATCCAGAAAGCCATAAATCTTGGCCTGAGCCATGCGGTGCCGACGAATACGTTCTTGCGGGTCGGGCGTATCATTATAGGGCGAGTTTTTGGCACCATTGCGAAACGTGTTAACGCGGTCGCGCGACATTGGATGCGAGCGCGCATAGGGGTCTTGATAGACTTCGCTCAAAATCTCTTGATTGGCTAATTGATCCATCATGCCGATAATGCCTTCAGCCGATTGACCCGTGGCCTCAAGCAATTGCAGCGCGGTGTTGTCGGCGGCGGCTTCTTGACCTCGGCTATAGGTCAAGAAACTACCCATCGCCAATTGTTGCCCGCCGGTGATGAGCGCCAAACCCAAATCGCCGGCACCGGCCAATATCGACCCCATGCCCAAAATCGTGGCGATGAGGGCGGGGCGTTGCGCCGTCGCTGCGGCTTCAGACCCGCGCGCCAAATGGCCGCCTGTAATATGGCCGATTTCATGCGCCAACACGCCGATAACCATATTCGGTTCATCGGCTTCCAAAATCAGTCCGGTATGAACGTATATATTTTGACCATTGGTCACAAATGCGTTCAAATTTCGGTCGTTGATAAGGTTGATGCCGACCCGCTGCGGATCCAGTCCGGCAGCGCGAAATAGCGGTCGGCTATAATCGTCCAGCAATAATTCGATTTCCGCATCGCGGACCAGCGATTGCGCCTGCGCCGTATGGGGCGCAATGGCGAGACATAGCAAAGAAAAAACGATGCAAAAGCTTGAGATGGAGCGGGTCATGATTTCAAACTGGCCTGCAAATGCGGCTTTTGTTTGACTATTTGCGCCACCAGCCGGAGCGTCGTGGCTTGCTGTCATCTTCCGCTTCACTGGCCGTGTCAGTTGCCTCATCAGTTTCGGGCGCCTCATCTGAGGGCTGGCTGAATTCAGCATTGGCAGCTTCAGCCATTTCCTCGGCGGGTGCTTCGGCATCATCATTAGCGTCACCACTATCGGCAGCGACCTCAATGATAATTTTCTCAGCTTCGGCTTGCTCACCATCGGCAGCAGGGTCGGCATTGGTCTCAGCCGTTTCTTCGCCATCGGTCGCTTCGGTCTGGGCGCGGCGACGATTGCGCCCACCACGACGACCGCGACGGCGGCGGCGTTTCGGCTTTTCTTCGCCATCATCGTCTTGCCCGTCGGCGGCATTATCCGGCGCGTCATCATCACTACTATCCGCGACTTCAATCGCCGCATCTTCGACGGTTTCGGCTGCGCCACTTTCGTCGCCTTGATCGCGGCGTCGATTGCGCCCGCCTCGGCGACGGCGGCGTTTCTTGCCACCGGCATCGTCTTCGGTCGCCGCTGACGGGTCGCCTTCCATGCGCGACACGCCGCTGCTTTCAGTGCTGTCGGGCATGGTGACAGACATTTCCATTGCATTTAATTCGCTGTCGATTTCGACCGCAATACTGACACCGGTTCGGTTCTCAATTTCATGCAATTGCGCGCGCTTATTATTGAGCAGATAAATCGCCACATCTTGCGGCAAATGCACCATTAATTCACCTTCGCTGAACTTGCCGCAATTCTCGTCAATCTGACGAAGCACATGCAGGGCGCGGCTTTCAACCGAGCGCACCATGCCTGACCCGTTACAATGGGCGCAGGTTTCGCTGGAACCTTCAAGCACACCGGCGCGCATGCGTTGACGCGACATTTCCATCAGGCCAAAGCTACTAATGCGTCCGACCTGTAGTCGCGCACGGTCGGCTTTCAGCGCTTCTTTCATTTTGCGTTCAACCGCTCGATTATTGCGGTTTTCGTCCATATCGATGAAGTCAATGACCAGCAGACCGGCTAAATCGCGCAACCGCGCTTGGCGCGCCACTTCTTCAGCGGCCTCAAGATTGGTCGCCAGAGCGGTTTTTTCAACCGATTGTTCGCGGGTTGATTTGCCCGAGTTCACGTCAATCGATACCAATGCTTCGGTCGGGTTGATAACCAGATAACCGCCGGAGGGCAGCACGACGGTTGGGTTAAACATCGCCGCCAGCTTATCTTCCACGCCATGTTCTTTAAACAGCGGCGCGTCGCCGCTGTGCTGCTTCACCTTGCGGGCATGGCTGGGCATAAGCAGCTTCATGTAATTCTTGGCTTCTTTATAACTCTCCGCGCCATCGATTACGACTTGGTCGAATTCTTTCGAATAAAGGTCACGAATACAGCGGCGGATCAAATCGCCTTCTTCATAGACCACGGACGGTGCCATCGAACTGACGGTTTTCTCGCGCACCTCTTCCCAAAGCCGCGATAGATAGGTGAAGTCGCGTTTGATTTCAGCCGTGGTGCGCTGTGCGCCGGCGGTGCGGACAATGAGCCCCATACCGTCGGCAACGTCGAGCTTGCTGACAATGCTTTTCAGCTTTTTGCGGTCCGCGCCATTATTGATTTTGCGGGAAATGCCGCCGCCACGCGCCGTATTGGGCATAAGCACACAATAGCGACCGGCCAGTGATAGATAGGTTGTCAAAGCCGCGCCCTTATTGCCGCGCTCTTCTTTCAACACTTGCACAAGAATGACTTGTCGGCGTTTGATAACTTCCTGGATTTTATATTTGCGGTGCAGCGCGCGCGTGTTTATAGCCGGAGCGGCTTCCTCATGTGCGTCGCCGCCAATATCGGCGACATCGCCCGAGCCGGTCTCTTCTTCATCGCTGCTTTCTTCGCCATTGGTTTCGGGACTGTCATCAACCCCGTCATCATCACTTTGTGCTTGCGAGCGGTCTTCAGCCGCATGTTCTTTCAGCAGGGCTTCGCGGTCTCCGACCGGAATTTGATAATAATCGGGGTGAATTTCATTAAACGCCAGAAATCCGTGGCGATTGCCGCCATAATCTACAAACGCCGCTTGCAGCGACGGCTCGACACGGGTGATTTTAGCGAGATAGATGTTACCGCGCAGTGGTGCGCGCGATTGTGACTCGAAATCAAATTCCTGAATTTGGTTGTTGTCGGTTACAACGACCCGGGTTTCTTCCGGGTGGATGGCATCGATGAGCATGTTTTTGGTCATAGTAAACTCCCGCCGGGCGATAAGCACATGGCTCATTCGGCGTCCGGCGTATGTCTGAGGGTGAAAAGGACACACTGCCGAACGATAAATCGGTCGGGTAACTGTCAGCTATGATTTGATGTGCGACGGTCACGTAATGTCCTCTAAAATGGTTCAATGCCGACCATTTGGTCGGCTTTGCTTGTTGATATGGTCTGCGACCGAGGCGACCGGCTCCTTATCGGCCTTCGGCACCTCCGCGCTTGAAATATCGAAAGTGAATTTATAGGGCGCTGAAGGTTTATGCAAGGTCAATCGCAATTCGCTTAACTAATTGAAATTACGTTAATTTTGAGTGAAATTCGCAATTTGCAGGCGAAATTGCTATGGTTTGCCAAATAAAGTGAGTCGTTTACCGCAAGGAGAAATTGGCGGCCATGATCCGATACTCGGCACTTATTAAAGGTTATTTGCTGCTGGCTGCGCTGCTTGTCGGCAGTGTTGCGCCCGCTTTCGCGGCTGAGGTGAAGGATATTCGCCTCGGCGTGACCGGCGAGCGCACCCGATTGGTGCTCGACCTAAAATCGGCTGTCGATTTTGATGTTTTCTTGCTCGACCGCCCGCGCCGCGTGGTAATCGATTTGCCATCGCTCGACTGGCCGACCCAACAGCCGAAAACCGATGGGCTGGTCAAGAAACTGCGCTTCGGCCAATTCACCGCCGATAAAAGCCGTTTGGTGATTGATGCGCAGGGGCCGGTGAAAGTCGCCAAAAGCTTTTTGCTGCCGCCATCTTCAGGCCTACCACATCGATTGGTTGTCGATTTGGTGAAAACCTCCAGTCGGCAATTTGCCGAACAAGTCGCAAAAGACCGCGCCGCCAAACGCTCAGCCAATAATGCTGCTCCGGCACCCAAACCGTTTACCCCCAAGCCCAAGAAAAGCGCCAATAGCAAGCCGGTGATTGTGCTTGATGCGGGGCATGGCGGGGTTGACCCCGGTGCATTGGGACGCAAAGCGCGCGAAAAAATCGTGACGCTCAAATTCACCCGCGAATTGGCTAAACAATTGCGCGCCACGGGAAAATATAAAGTCTATCTGACCCGCAATCGCGATATTTATATCCCGTTGCGCCAGCGCGTGAATATTGCCCGAAAACATGATGCCGATTTGTTTATCTCCATTCACGCCGATGCGATTAAGCGCAAAAGCGTGCGCGGCATGTCGATTTATACGTTATCGGAAACCGCATCTGACAAAGAAGCTGCCGCACTTGCGAAGCAAGAAAACCAGTCGGACATTATTGCCGGTGTTGATTTTGCCGACCAGCCGCCTGAGGTGGCTAATATTCTGATTGATTTGGCGCAGCGTGAAACCAAAAACCTGTCGGTTAAGTTCGCCAATCTGGTGGTCGATAATGCGCGCGGCAAAACCCGCTTGCTCGACCGGACCCATCGATTTGCCGGTTTCCGCGTATTGAAAGCGCCCGATGTGCCGTCCGTGCTGATTGAATTGGGTTTCATGACCAATCGAAGCGATGAAAAACAACTATTATCCAACGCTTGGCGACGTAAAGTTGCCGGTGCCTTGGTCAAATCGGTCGACGGGTTTTTCCGCTCCAGCCGGGTCGCCGCACTGCGCTGAAATGGCCCGATAATCGGAACTGGATTTTTTCCTCTGACCTGCCATAGTGCGGCCTCATTTGTCGGACATTTAACTGTCTGAAAGGGTTGTTTTATGAAGTTTTTGGGCAATATGGCGGGCGTGTTGGTAACGCTTGGCGCGATAGGGCTTTTTGCTTTGGTGTTGGTGCTTTGGCGCGTCAATAGCGGCCTTCCCAATTATGAACATCTGGCAAATTACACACCGCCGGTGATGAGCCGCGCGCATGCGGGTAATGGCAGCCTGATTGCCGAATATGCTCAAGAGCGGCGTATTTTTGTGCCGATTGATACCGCGCCGAAGCATTTGATAGAGGCATTTCTGGCTGCCGAAGACAAAAACTTTTACGACCATGTCGGTATTGATTTTATGGGCATTACCCGCGCCGTATTTGCCAATGTGGTGAATGTGTTGACCGGTCGGCGGCTGGAAGGCGCGTCGACCATCACCCAGCAAGTCGCCAAAAACTTTTTACTGAGCAGCGATGTAACGCTGGAGCGCAAATTGAAGGAGGCGGTTCTGGCCTTGCGTCTGGAGCGAACCTTTACCAAAGACCAATTGCTCGAATTATATCTCAATGAAATTTATCTTGGACTCGGCAGCTATGGTGTCGCGGCGGCGGCGCTCAATTATTTTGATAAGCCGTTATCTGATTTGACGATTGCTGAGGCGGCCTATCTGGCCGCTTTGCCGAAAGCACCAAATAATTATCATCCGTTCCGCAAACGTGCGCGCGCCATAGCTCGGCGCAATTGGGTTATCGGGCGGATGCGTGAAAACGGATATGTCAGCGATGTGCAAGCCCGCGCCGCTGCGGCGCAAGATTTGGTGGTGGCAGACCGACCGGCAAGTCTGCGCCGTTTCAACGCCGAATATTTCGTCGAAGAAGTGCGCCGCGAACTTTATTCACTCTATGGCGAGCGACAACTTTATGGCGGTGGGCTGTCCATTCGCACAACATTAAATACGGACTTTCAGCAACTCGCGCAGCGCGCTATGCGCAACGGCATTGAGGCTTATGACCGCCGACAGGGCTATCGCGGGCCGTTAGCCGAGCTTGAGACATTGGAAGCCTGGTGGGAGCAACTTGCCAAATTCGACATTGCCACTGACCTTGCGCCCTGGCGCTTGGCTATTGTGTTGTCAGTCGATGAGGAAGAAAACCGTGCCAATATCGGTTTGCGTCCGCGCATGACACGGGCGCGCAGTTTTGAAGACCGAATTGATTTGGGGATTATCGACCTTGCCGGTGTCAAATGGGCACGCGCAAAACCATCGCCTGAAAATGGCTATAAAATTAAAGGCCCGCGCATTAAGCGCATGTCGCAAGTTTTGAAAACCGGTGATGTCGTATGGGTTAACCAAAAATCCGATGATGAAATTTATGAGCTTAAGCAGTTGCCTGAGGTTAACGGCGCAATGGTAGCGCTTGACCCGCATACCGGACGCGTGGTGGCGATGACCGGCGGCTATAGTTTTGCCGCCAGTGAGTTTAATCGCGCAACCCAAGCCAGTCGTCAGCCCGGCTCGGCCTTTAAGCCTTTTGTTTATGCCGCCGCTTTGGATAGCGGTTTCACACCCGCAAGCCTGGTGCTCGATGCGCCGTTTGTGATGGATCAAGGCAAGGATCAGGGGCTTTGGAAACCTGAGAACTATGCGCGGCGCTTTTATGGCCTGTCGACCCTGCGCCTCGGCATGGAGAAAAGCCGAAATCTGATGACCATTCGCATGGCGCAGGAAATCGGAATGAGCAAAATCGCCGATTATGCCTCGCGCTTTAATATCAATTCGACCATGCCACGCGTATTGGCGATGGCGCTGGGAGCGGGGGAGACCTCGCTGATGCGGCTGACCACGGCCTACGCCATGCTGGTTAATGGCGGCAAACGTGTTGAGCCTATTTTCATTGACCGCGTGCAAGACCGCTATGGTGAAACGCTGTTCAAAAAAGACCAACGCGATTGCATCGGCTGTAATGCCGAAGATTATGACCAACAAGTTGCGCCGGCGCTACCCGACCAACGCGAACAAGTGCTTTCGCCACAAACCGCTTATCAAGTGGTCTCCATGCTGGAGGGGGTCATCAAGCGCGGCACCGGTCGACGCATCTCGTCCATCGGCAAGCCGCTGGCAGGAAAAACCGGCACCACGAATGATAGCCGCGATGCTTGGTTTGTCGGCTTCTCAGCCGATTTGGTAGCCGGTGTTTATGTTGGCTATGACGATAATCGTACGCTCGGTAAAGGCGAAAGCGGCGGTCGGGTCGCCGCGCCGATATTCCAAGAATTTATGGAACAGGCTTTAACCGATATGGCGACACCGCCATTTCGTGTGCCGCCGCGTGTCAATTTGGTGCGTATCAATGCCAAAACCGGCAAGCTGGCGCGCCCCGATGATGAAACGGTTATTCTTGAAGCCTTCAAATTGGGCACTGAGCCGACACGCAATGGCAAGCAAATGGTGGTGCGCGGCGGCACGGGCGGCGTAAAGCAGCGTCCGGCCATCACCACAGAAACAGTCGGCGCGGGAACCGGCGGCCTTTACTAAATCCATTTCCTTAGATAAATTCCTGCCTCGTCAAGGAGGCCATATTGCGTTCAGAAGTTTCAGAATTCATCGACAGCATTAAACAGTCATTGCTTTTGCTCAGGAGGCATCTTTGACTGGGATAATGCTATTGAACAACTCGATGCGCTAAACGAACTGGCTGCAGACCCTGCGCTTTGGGAAGACCCACAAGCGGCGCAGATAAAAATGCAGGAACGCACAAGGCTGGAAAACGCCATCAAGACTTGCCGAAAGCTTGAAGCCGATATGAATGAACATATCGAGCTCATCGATTTGGGTGGGGCTGAGGGCGACGATGCGATTATATCTGAAAGCGAAGCGGCGTTGGCCGCATTGGCTGCCGAGGCTGAACGTTTGGAAGTGGAAACCCTGCTTTCGGGTGAAGCCGATGCCAATGATGTCTATTTGGAAGTGCATGCCGGTGCCGGTGGCACAGAAAGTCAAGACTGGGCCAGCATGTTGCAGCGCATGTATGTGCGTTGGGCTGAGAAAAAGGGCTATCAGGTTTCGATTATCGAGCAGACCAGCGGCGAAGAAGCGGGCATTAAATCGGCGACGATTGAGATTAAAGGTCATAATGCCTATGGCTGGACCAAGACCGAAAGCGGCGTGCATCGGCTGGTGCGGATTTCGCCTTTTGACAGCAATGCGCGCCGTCATACCAGCTTTGCCAGCGTGTGGTGTTATCCGGTTGTCGATGACGCGATTGAAGTCGCTGTTTCAGAAGCCGATGTCCGGATTGATACATTTCGTGCGTCAGGGGCTGGCGGCCAACATGTGAACACGACCGACAGTGCGGTGCGTATCACCCATTTGCCGACCAATATTGTGGTGCAATGTCAAAATCAGCGTTCGCAGCATAAAAATCGAGCGACCGCTTGGTCGATGTTGCGGGCGCGGCTTTATGAAGTGGAATTGCAGCGTCGTGAAGAAGAAGCCAATGCCAATGCTGAGCAGAAAACCGAAATCGGTTGGGGGCATCAAATCCGCTCTTATGTTTTGCAGCCCTATCAAATGGTCAAGGATTTGCGGACCGGTGTGGAAAGCGGCAATCCGAGTGCCGTTTTGGACGGCTCGCTTGATAGTTTTATTG
>JAKMCZ010000169.1 GCA_022428185.1 Alphaproteobacteria bacterium
ATATGAACTATGTTGATGGCGCGCCGAAAAAATTCGTGTCGGGTTATGCCCAGCCAAGCGAATTTCAGTCAAAAACTCCGGTCGATATCGCAACTGTCGGGGCGGGCAGCGTCGACCCGTTTCTGGGTCTGATGTCAAAACTGAACGGACGTCCCTTGCGCACCGCGTGTAGCGGAACCAAACGCATTTTTGATGGACGCAGATTGGCAACACTGACACCGCTCAATGTCGAATTTATGCCACCCTTTAAGCATGATTTCCCGCATCGCAAACCGGCGGTAAAATGCGATATTCTATGGCAACCGGTGGCTGGCTATTCCGAGGCCTCTCTCGAACGCGCGGCGGAGTTTCCGCCGGTTGAGGCGCATTTCGCACAAATTGCCAATATCGGCTATGCCGCGCCGCTCAATATACGCGGACGCTCGCGTTATGGGCGCGTCACCGTTTATGCAGCCCGGTTTTTTGCTGAATCAGCCACCCCGCTATCCCCCTTCGATATAGAAAAAATTGCCGCCAATGATTGAAATCAGCGGCAAAAACGAAATAAAACGCCATAACCAAAGAATTGTTGAACTTTTTGCTCGCCGTGTTAGGTTCGCGCCCTACTTAACAGTAGGAAGCTAAGTGTCCAATCCAAGCGCCTAATCGATTGAGACGGAACATCTGCTTCGGCGCGCTTTTGAATATGGAGGCGAATATGCATACCGGAACTGTTAAATGGTTCAATTCAGCCAAAGGATATGGCTTCATCACACCCGATTCGGGCGGCGATGATTGCTTTGTCCACGTGACTGCCGTTCAGGCGTCTGGCTTGACACAATTGATTGAAGACCAACGCGTGGAATTTGAAATCGAAGAAGGCCGTAATGGCCGGATGGTTGCATGCAATATCTCAGCAGCAGATGGCAGCAGTAGCGACGACGCTTCAGCTGAGTAATATCTGCTTGCATTCGGCCTGATTTTGCCTGATTGGGCGAGAGAGAGGGCTTCGTGCCTAAGATAGAAATCTACACAACGTTAACCTGTCCCTTTTGTCATGCTGCCAAGCAATTGCTGACTGACAAAGGGGCAGTGTTTTCTGAGTTTAGCCTTTCGCAAAATCCCAATTTGCGCGAGCAGATGATTGCGCGCGCGCAAGGCGGTCGAACCGTGCCGCAAATCTTCATCGACGACACCCATATTGGTGGATGCGATGAACTATATGCGCTTGACGCAAAAGGCGGGCTAGACCCGCTGCTCAACGGTTAAACTTATAATCCCGACATCATGCGGAAGAAAAACCGCACCGTATCGTTCAGTGTGGCAACGCTGATGCGTTCATTGGTGCCGTGAATACTGGCTAAATCGCTTGGTGCCAGTTGCATATAGGTGAAACGATAATGGTTCGGTGTCAGCTTGCGATAATGACGTGTATCGGTCGCTGCCACTAATAGGCGCGGCGTAACAATGAGCCGTTGCGGTGCTGCCGTATCACGAATAGCGGCGGTTAAATGCTCCCAACCAAACCCTTCGGTCGGGCTGACCGGCGATGGCGACATGCCGTTTTGTCCGCTCCCGTCAAACGTCACATCGACCCGTATATCATTTATGACGCTTATCACCCGCGCCCGCACTGTATCAGGCGTTTCACCGGGCAAAATGCGGAAATTTACTTTGGCGGTCGCATCGATTGGCAACACATTGGCTTTGATGCCGCCGGAAATCATCGTTGCCGCCGTCGTGGTGCGCATACCGGCTTGTGCTTGCTTGTCGCCCTCAAAAGCGCCCATCACCAAAGGCTTAAACAGCCAGAGATTTTTCATTACCAATCGATTGGTGAACGGCATGTCATCGGCCACCGCTTCGAGGAAGCTTTGCGTGTGCCTGAAATCGCTGGGAAACTGATTGGCCTCCAGCGCTGCAATCGCCGCCGCCAATATGCCGATTGAGGTTTGTTCGGGCGGCATGGAGGAATGACCGCCTTCACCCACCACTTTCAGTTGCAGCGTAACAATGCCCTTTTCAGCCGGCGCGATTAACGCCATTGGCGCGGCAATGCCGGGGACAACGCCTTGCGTCACCAGACCGCCTTCATCGACCAAAAACTCGGCCGCGACACCGCGTCGTAACAAAATATCAGCTATCACTTTAGCGCCATCAATGCCGCCTTGTTCTTCGTCATGACCGAAAGCCAGATAAATTGTCCGATTGGGCTGCAAACCTTGTTGCAGCATGTTTTCAGCCGCCTCAAGCAGGCCGACAATGTTGACCTTATTGTCCAGCGTGCCGCGCCCCCAAATAAAACCGTCTGCCACCACGCCCTCAAAAGGCGGTTGCTTCCACTTATTTTCCGTGCCGGGGACAACCGGAACAACATCAAGATGACCGAGGAAAATAACCGGCTTATTGCTGTCGCTGACCGGCTGCGCGCCTTGCCATGTGTAAAGCAGCGAATAATCAGCCACCACTTCGCGGCGCAAATTTTTATGCACCAGCGGAAACTGCTTCTGCAAATAGTCGTGATAGGCGCGCAAGGCCTTTCCAGAGGTCGGCTTATCGCGCCCATATGAGATGGTTTTGAAACGCACTGACTCGCTCATTAAGCGGGTCACGCGCGCACCGTCTGGACGAAAGTCAAATGCCTCGCCAGCTATTTCTTCACCGGCTGGGGTGAAGGTGCGAACAAGCAAGACCACCACCAGAAGAGCCAAGATACCCGCTAAAACGGGCAAAATTCTTTTTGTCAGCATTTTCAGTCTCCTTATTTCGGCAAATCAGCCATTGGCTGGCGTTCCATTGCTAAAACCACGCCCAAACCGGCCATAAATGTCAGCAATGAGGTCCCCCCATACGATACGAATGGTAAGGGAACACCCACAACCGGGGCAAGCCCCATCACCATCGCCAGATTCACAATCACATAAATCGACAACGCAAAGCCGAAACCGGCAGTGGTTAATTGCGAAAAGCGATGCCGCATATTTCCGGCAATGTTGAAAATCAAGAATATAAGAACAACGAACAGCACAATCAGCATTAGCGACCCGACAAAACCCAGCTCTTCAGCGTAAATGGCAAACACGAAGTCAGTATGTCTTTCGGGCAGAAATTTAAGCTGGCTTTGCGTGCCTTGCGCCAAACCCTTGCCGAACAGACCACCTGAACCAATGCCGATTTTCGACTGAATAATATGATAACCCGCGCCCAGCGGATCGCGCTCAGGATCGAGGAAAACCAGAACCCGTTCTTTTTGATAATCGAACAAATAATTCCACGCCACCGGAATGGCCGCCAATGTTGCCACAATACCGGCCATGAAATAGCGCATCGAAACACCGGCCAAAAACACCACACCAAGCCCGCTTGCCAACAACATGAGCGCCGTGCCTAAATCAGGCTGACCCCATACCAGCAATCCCGGCAAACCGATAAGGGCGAGGGGCGGTAGCAGACCAAGCGGCTGCGAAATATCATCGCGGTGTAGCGTGTGATAGTAGCGCGCTAACGCCATAATCAGCGCGAAACGCATAAATTCTGACGGCTGCACAGACACAAACCCGAAATCGAGCCAGCGTTGCGCGCCCATATTATTGTCGCCAAACAGTTCGACGCCAATCAGCAGCAGAAATATGCCGCCATATATCGGATAGGAGAAACTGAACAGGGTTCGCAAATCAAGATTGGCAATCGCATACATGAGCAGCAGGCCGACGGCGAGCCGCATTGCATGGCGCCACGCCCAGGGAGAAAAATCGCCACCGGCAACCGAATACAGCACCATGACCCCAATAAGGCCGAGCAACACCGAATTGACGATAAGCGGCTTGTTTAATACGCCGATATCGATCAATTGCCCCATGCGACCGCTGCGGTTTTGATAACTCATAGCGTTGCCTCCGACCCGTCATTGGTGGCCTCAATCTCGTCCGTCGCAAGGTTCATATTTTTCAGCAATTGCACCATAATATCGCGTGAGATGGGCGCTGCCAGTCGTGCGCCGCCGCCGCCATGCTCAATCACCGTGCTGATTGCATAACGCGGCTTATCATGCGGCACATAGCCAACGAAAAGCGCATGGTCTCGCAAATGCCAATCGAGCTTGGAATTGGGAATAACGCCGGTTTCTCTCTCAGCCTTTGAGATGCGGCGCACCTGCACTGTGCCGGTCTTACCCGACATACGGGCGCGGTTTACCAGCAAGCTTGAGGCATAGGCCGTACCATCGGGACGATTAACGGCGCGATACATGCCACGCTGCACAATCGCCAAATGCTCAGGACTAAACGCCATCTCGCTTTTGGTGACCGGCTGCTCGGTTGATTTTGCAATGCGCGGTTGCACTAATTGTCCGCCATTCGCCAACGCCGCTGTCATCACCGCCAATTGCAGTGGTGTCGCCAGCAAATAACCTTGCCCGATAGCCGTAATGATGGTTTCCCCACTGCGCCAGCCAGTATCATAATTGGCGCGCTTCCAATCGCGCCCCGGCACGGTGCCGGATTTTTCACCCTCAAGGTCAATGCCGGTCAAATCGCCAAAGCCGAAACGACGCGCCATTGCTTCAATTCGGTTAATGCCGACGCGCAAAGCCAAATCGTAAAAATAAGTGTCGCAAGAGCGCTCTAGCGCATCAATCATATTGACCGGACCATGCCCGCCCGGCATCCAGCAGTGAAACTCCTCACCCGCAAAACGATAAACGCCGTCACAGCTCACGGTTTCATCGGGCGCAATCAAATTATCTTCAAGCGCCGCCAAAGCGACCAACATTTTGAAGGTTGAGCCCGGCGCATAAAGACCGCGCATCGCCTTGTTGACCAGAGGTTTGCGCTCATGGTCGATAAGCTGCTCCCATTCTCTGGTTTCCATGCCGCGCGACAGCTTGTTCAAATCAAAGCTCGGCGCAGACACCATTGTCACGATGTCACCGCTATGGATATCCATAACGACCACCGAGCCGCTATGACCTTTCATCCGCTCAGCAGTAAAATTCTGTAAGTCCAAATCAATGGTTAAAGCAAGGTCGCGACCTTTTTTGCCGGGGTCGGATTTCAGTTCGCGCACGGAGCGCCCAATCGCATTGACTTCGACATGACGCACGCCAGGCGTGCCGCGCAACATTCTCTCAAAATCGCGCTCAACACCGCTGCGCCCGACATGGTCGCCGACAATATCGTCAATCCGTTGCAAATCTTCGCGCGTCTTGGTGCCGACAAAACCGATCAAATGAGCCACTGATTGTGCATTGGGATAAACCCGCTTTTGTCCGACAATCGGGTCAACCCCCGACAGATAGGGCAGGTTCAGATTGATGCGCGAAAATTCTTCCCACGATAAATCTTCCAAAATCACCACCGGCTTAAAAGACGGATGGCGCTCAATCCTGCGCCGAATTTGATAACGGTCGGTTGCATCAAGGTCGAGAATTTGTGCCAAGTCTTGCAGCGTGACGTTGAGATTACCGACCCGCTCGGGCACAATGCGGATTTGAAAATTGCGGTCATTATCGGCCAGCAATTTTCCATTGCGATCGATAATGCGCCCACGCGACGCTGAGATTTGCGAAATATTGACCCGATTTGCCTCGGCCAGCGTGGCATAGACATCGGAGCGGGCGACTTGCAGATATTGAAGACGCCCGGCAAGCACAAGAAACAGCCCGCCTTGCAAGCCACCAAGCAATAGCAACCGCCGTGAAAAGTCTTGGCTCTCATTTTCGTAAAGCGGCATCAGTTGCGCTCCGACATGCCCATCGCATCACCAAATAGGTAAAACGGGAAATAGACCAAAGGGAAAAACAAAATGCAGACCGCCGCCGATAGCAAAAACGGCACAGTGGCAATTTGTAAATCATCGACCATGAAGGACAGGAGATAGGCGACCAGATAAATCATTGTCACCAGGACGCCGAATGTTACCCAATAGGAGCCAAAATTGGCGGCGGATAAAAGCGACCTTTGACTGACGCATAAAAGATAGAAAACAACGAAGAGAAATGCCCAAAACCCAAGCGGCATCTCGCTAAATATGTCATTCAACAAACCGAAAACGGCAAGGATAATCGGCGTTGAATCTTGTTCCGATGTCAGACCGATGAAGAATAGCGGCACAAAATACAGACCGATTTCAAGCCGCCCGGCAGCAAACAGGTTTGCGGGAACATTATTGAAAATGACGAACAGACCCAACAAAATATAAGGAATGATGGCAAGCGTGGATACCTCGCCGGGATTGCGATACGGGCTCATCGGCGCACCCTCGGCGCCAGTTGAATTCCGTTTGGCGGCTGATCGATTTGTTGTGCGATGACGACGCGAACAAAATTCAATGTTTGCAAATTATCAAGCATGCGAACCTTAGCGTCGCCTTGTTCATCAAGCCGCACCATTGCGACAGGCAGCCCAATCGGAATTTGCCCGCCACGCCCAGATGTCACCAGTAAATCCCCATCTTTGAGACTTGCCTGCCGAGGCAGGAATTGTAACTCAGGCTCCGCGCTATTGGTTCCAGATAAAATCGCTTGCACGTCAGACGACAGCGCAACCACCGGAATATGACTGTTGAAATCGGTCAGCAGTAAAATCCGCGACGAGTTGCGGCCGCTCGAAATCACCCGCCCGACAAGGCCGTTTGAGCCCATGACCGCTTGGCCCGGCTCAATGCCGATTTGACGGCCACCATTGGCGACCAACGTATGCACAAACGGGCTGTTCAAATCGGCAATCACCCGCGCATTGACCAATTGCAAATCCGGCTCGCTCGGCAGGCTGAGCAATTTGCGATATTGCTGCATCAGCAATTGCGCGCGCGTCAACTCATTCACGCGTTGGCGCAGGTCAATATTCTGCCTTTCCAATGCGCGGTTTTCGTTTCTCAATGTGCTGAGACCGTCAAAATAGTCGCTTTTGTCGCTTATCCATTCAGCCGGCTTGCCGGCAAGCACTAAAATCGGACTGAAAACATCGTAAAAAGCCTGCCGCAAGCTGGCGATGCGCGGGTCATTTCTGGGCAGAACGGTAA
>JAKMCZ010000194.1 GCA_022428185.1 Alphaproteobacteria bacterium
GCGATGTGGTTGGCTGGGCGACCATCGGCTTTCATCATGTGCCGATGGCGGAAGACTGGCCGGTCATGCCGTCAAAAGTTGATGAGATTGTTTTGAAACCACGCAATTTCTTTGACCGTAATCCGGCGATAGATTTGAAAGATTAGGAGCCCATTATGATAGCTGCCGATGAAACCTTTAACGGCACTTGGCCTTTCAAGCCGCAATTTTCGAATGCGGCGGGTTTTAAGCAACATTACGTCGATGAGGGCCCCGAAGGTAATGCTGGTGAGGTGGTTATGTGCCTGCATGGTGAGCCGACTTGGGGCTATCTTTATCGGCATATGATACCCGGGCTTTCGGCGCATTACCGTGTCGTGGTGCCCGACCATATGGGTTTTGGCAAAAGTGAAACCCCGCAAGACCGCGTTTATACGCTGCAAACTCATGTCGAAAACCTGACGGCTTTTATCGATGATTTGGGTTTGAACGATATTACTTTAGTGCTGCAAGATTGGGGCGGGCCGATGGGTGCGGCCTATGCCATTCGCAATCCGGACCGCATCAAGCGCATTGTGATGATGAACACGCTGACAGGTTATGGCGGCCAAACGCCTAAGAGCGAGCGCAGCCCGTGGTTTGAATGGATTGCCAAGCATGAAGAAGCAGACACGTTGCGCGGCGTGCTGGGTGAATTGGGAACAACGGTTTTGTCGATTATGAAACTGCTTGGCTTTGAAAATACCGCTGCCGTGAACCGCGATTGGCTTGATGCATATGAAAGCCAGTTTCCCGACCGCGCATCGTGCATTGGCGGCATCGAGTTTCCGCTCGATGTGCATTATGGGCGCATGGTGCCGTTTATCGTTGACGGGCTAAAGACCGGAAATTTGGAAAAACTGCAAACAAAACCCGCCATGCTGGCCGAAGGGCTTCAAGACCGCGCCATTTGGCCGGAAAATGCGATTGCCGATTTTAAGGCGATATGGCCCGACGCGCCGGTGACGACATTTGAAAATGCCGGTCATTTTATTCAAGAAGATGTGCCACACGCTTTGGTGCCGCTTATTCATCACTTCATTCAAACCCATAAATAGGCATGTTTGAAGGGGGTGAGTGTGAAAAGAGGAGGCCCGCGTGACACAACCACAATATGAAGTGCTGGTCATTGGCGCCGGTGTGGCGGGCATCTGCCAAATCAAGAAATTGAAAGATTTGGGCATTAATGCGCTGGTTTTGGAAGCCGGCGCGGGGTTGGGCGGCACATGGTTTAACAACCGCTATCCCGGCTGCCGCTTTGACAGCGAAAGCTATACTTATGGCTTCGCCTTTTCGCGCGAATTGTTGGATGAATGGCATTGGAAGGAATTATTTTCACCGCAACCGGAAAACCTCAAATACCTCAATTTTGTTGCCGATAAATTTGATTTAAAGCCGCATATTCGTCTCAATGCCGGTGTCGCGGCAATGCATTGGGACGAGGCGACGCGCTGCTGGTCGGTAAAATTGCAAGATGGTGATGTGCTGACCAGCCGCTTTATCATTACCTGCACCGGTGCGCTGGGTGTGCCGACCATGCCGAATTATGACGGCATGGACACGTTTCGCGGCCCCAGTTTTCACAGCTATCATTGGCCGCATACGCCATTAGATGTCAGCGATAAAAAAGTCGGCATTGTCGGCACGGGTGCCAGCGGTATTCAAATCATAGCCGATATTGCCGATCAGGTGAGCGAGTTGACGGTGTTTCAACGACACCCGAATTGGAGCGTGCCGCTGAATAATCGCCAGATTGACGATGCCGAAATGGCTGATATTCGAACCCGCTATGAAGCGATTTTTGCAACTTGTGCCAAGAGCAATGGTGGCTTTGACCATCTGCCCGACCGACGCGGCTATGACACTGTCTCAGAGGTTGAACGACGCGCTCTATGGGACGCGCTTTACGACGCGCCGGGCTTTGCGCTTTTGCTGGCTAATTTTCCTGAAACTTTTCTAGACGCAAAAGCCAATCGCGACCTGTCCGATTATGTTGCCGAGCGCATAAGGGCGCGCCTCGATGACCCGCAGATTGCCGAAAAGCTAATCCCCCAAGACCACGGTTTTGGAATGCGGCGCATGCCGATGGAGACCGGATATTTCGAGGCCTATAACCGGGAAAATGTTCGCTTGGTCAGTTTGCTGGATACGCCGATTGAACGGATTGACGCTGACGGCGTGCAGTTGACCTATGAACATATTGAGTTGGATATTCTGGTTTATGCCACCGGCTTTGATGCCATGACCGGCGCTTTCGATAAGATGGATATTCGCGGCGTTGAGGGACAATCATTGAAAGATAAATGGCATGGCAGTCCGAGCACCTATCTGGGCGTTTTGGTTAATGGGTTCCCCAATATGATGATGGTGGCAGGCCCGCAAAGCGTCTCCGGGTCAACCAATTATCCACGTAGCATTGAGGTCGGGGTCGATTGGGTGAGTGCGCTTTTGCAACATGCCCGCGACAAAGGCCTCACAAGGCTGGAGGCTGACGGCACTGCCGAGGCCGAATGGACGCAAGAGGTCATTTCGATGCAAGAGAATATGCCGTTCAGCAAAGTGAAAAGCTGGTTTACCGGCTTTAATGCCAATGTTCATGCAGCCGACGCAGCACCGCGATATATCGCCTATTGGGGCGGTGCGCCGCGTTACACCAAAATTTTACGCGCCAAGCAGGCTGATAATTACGCCGATATTGCGTTTGATTGATTTGGCAATCGATGCACCAATAGGGGTGATTGCGCGCGCCGCATAGGCTATAAACCGCTCATGTCTGCCAGCCCTCCTATTTTATATGTCGATGACATTCATCTGACGCATGGCGTGACGCCATTATTGGACGGCGCGTCTTTATCGGTCGGCCGCGATGACCGTATTTGCTTGGTCGGGCGCAATGGGTCGGGCAAATCAACCTTACTGAAAATAATCGCCGGATTGGTGGAGGCTGATAGCGGCGAGCGTTTTGTGCAGCCCGGCATTGCGGTTGAGTATCTGGCGCAAGACCCTGATTTCTCTGGCTTTGAAAAGGCTGAAGATTTCATTTTGCAAGGGTTGATGGATAATGAAGACCGGCAACGCGCTTTTCAGCTAATGGCCGATTTGCACATTGATAAGGACGGTGAGATTGAACCCATGTCGGGCGGTGAACGCCGCCGCGTGGCGTTAGCCAAGGCGATGGCGGGACAACCCGAGATTTTGTTACTCGATGAGCCGACCAATCATCTCGATTTACCGGCGATTGAATGGCTGGAGGGGGCGCTTCGGCAAATTAACTCAGCCTTGATTTTAGTGTCGCATGACCGACGGTTCTTAACCAATATGGCCTCGCATACGGTTTGGCTCGATCGCGGTCAAACCAAGCTGATGCGGAAAAACTTTAGCCATTTTGAAGACTGGCGCGATGGCGAGCTTGAACGCGAAGCCGAGATGCAACATAAGCTCGACCGAAAAATCGCACGCGAAGAAGACTGGCTTCGCTATGGGGTGACGGCGCGGCGCAAGCGCAATGTGCGCCGCTTAGGCGACTTACAATCTTTGCGGCAAAAACGGCGTGATTATCGCGGACCTCAGGGCGATATGGAAGCGGTGCTGCAAGCCGGTGACCGCTCCGGCAAGCTGGTGGTCAAGGCCGATAAAATCAACAAGGCCTATGGTGAAAAGCTTTTGGTAACGAATTTTTCAACGCAGATTAAGCGCGGCAGCCGCATCGGCCTTATCGGACCTAACGGGGCGGGTAAAACCACCTTGTTGAATATTTTGCTGGGGGCGCTGGCACCCGATAGCGGCAATGTGCGTCTGGGTAAAAACCTCACTCCGCTCATACTCGACCAACAGCGCAAGGGCATAAAAAAAGATTGGCATGTGAAGGACGCGCTCACCGATGGGGCCGGCGATTTGGTGTCAATCGGCGAAGAGACCATGCATGTCATCGGCTATATGAAAAACTTCCTGTTTCATCCGTCGCAAATGCGCACGCCGGTTTCGGTGCTGTCGGGCGGCGAGCAGGCGCGGCTGTTTCTGGCGCGCGGCTTGCGCCAACCGTCCAATTTATTGGTAATGGACGAGCCGACCAATGATCTGGATTTGGAGACGTTGGATTTGTTGCAGGAAATGATTGCTGCATATGAGGGCACGGTCATTTTGGTAAGCCATGACCGCGATTTTCTCGACCGCACGGTGACGGCGGTGTTTAACGCCGAAGAAGCAGGTCGCTGGATTGAATATGCGGGTGGTTATTCGGATATGAAGGCGCAGCAAAAAATGGCAGTGCGCGACGCGGAGCAGGGCGCGCCGCAAAAACCCTCAGAACAAAAGACGCCAAAGCAAAATTCAGGTGATGGATCCGGCGTTAAATCGGCTTCTGCGGCGCGCAAGCTGAGCTATAAGCACGGTTTCCGGCTGCAAAAATTACCGCAAGAAATGGCGGCGTTGGAAAAGCAAATTGGCGCGGCTGAGGCGGTTTTGGCTGATAGCGGCCTATTTACCAGCGACCCCCAGAAATTTGAGGCCAGTGCCGCGCAATTGGAAGCGGCCAAAACGCAATTGGCGGCGGCAGAAGAAGAATGGCTGGCGCTTGAAATGCTGCGTGAGGAAATAGAGAGTTGAAAACAGGCCTAAAATTATTGTCACAGAGCGGCTGAAACTTATCTTTAGGGTCGCCTTTGGCTAGACAAATTGAGGGCTAAACCCTAATGTCTCTTCAAATGTGTGGAGGAGTTTATGTTGTCCAAACTTAAAACTTTGGCGGCCCTAATATTGGGCGCGATTATGTTCAGCCAACCGGCTTTGGCTGAAACAGGTCGGGACGTTATGGACAGGGTCTATAAACAATCAGATATTTTTTCGCAAAGCGAAGCCGAGGTGCGGCTCATTGTGGTTGATCGCAAGGGTCGTGAACGCGAGCGGTTTTTCAATTTGCGGTCAAAAGGCGACGACGGGTTTAAACGCTCATTGGTCAAGTTTTTTAAACCGGCCAATGTGAAGGGCGTGGGCCTGGCCTCAGAAACAAATTTGACGAGCGAAGAAAAAAGCCAATGGGTCTATTTGCCGGCCACTAAGAACCTGAAAAAACTATCCAGCTCGGAGCAGGATGGCAGCTTTATGGGCTCTGATTTTTCATATAGCGACATTGCCGGGCGCACGCTTGACCAAGATACGCATAAGGTTTTTCAGCAAAATGATAAATTCTATGTCATCGAAAGCGCGCCCAATGATGCGGCTGATGCGTATTCGAAATATTACACGACGGTCGATAAGGCAACCAATATTGTCCGCACCGTCACGTTTTATGACAAATCGGGCGATAAATTGAAAACGCTGGCCAATAAAAAAGTCATCAAAGTGAACGGCGAGCTGATGGTGTCCAATTCAGTGATGACCAATCATAAAACTGGCGGTTCATCGACTATGGAGCGGTCATCGATTGATGTGAATGTCAGTTTCTCGAGCAATGATGT
>JAKMCZ010000201.1 GCA_022428185.1 Alphaproteobacteria bacterium
GGGGTTGGGCGCGCATTTGTTTTCTGAAATTGACGGCGATTATTTCTCGATTTTAGGCTTGCCCCTATTGCCGCTATTACAGGGTTTGCGGGCGCATGGCGGGCTGGTTGCATGAGCGAAACGCGCGACAGGCTGGCGATTATCGGCTGGCCGGTCGGCCATTCGCGCTCGCCGCTTATCCATAATCATTGGTTGGCGGCGGCGGGACGTGCGCCAAATTATGTCGCGCACCCGATTGATCCGAACGACGATTTTCGCGCGGCGCTTGAGGGTATGGCCGCGGAGGGCTTTATCGGCGCAAATGTCACCATCCCGCATAAGGAAGCCGCTTTTGCCGCGATGGATGAGGTCAGCGTCGCGGCTCAAAGTCTGGGCGCGGTCAATACAATCAGCTTCAAGCAGGGTCGGTTTATGGGCGCCAATACCGATGGTGACGGCTTTCTGCTCGGCCTCGAAACGGCAATGGACCAGGCTGTTTCCGCTGCGGGTTGGCGCGGCCGTCCGGCATTGGTTTTGGGCGCAGGCGGTGCGGCGCGCGCCATTATTGCGGCTTTGGGGCGGGCTGGCATTGGCGATATTCGGTTGACCAACCGAACGCGTAAAAAAGCCGAAGCTCTGACTGCGCTGGCGGATAATGTGTCCGTCGGTGATTGGGGGGCGCGCCAACAACTGGCTGAGGGGTGCGGGCTATTGGTCAACACAACCAGTCTGGGCATGACAGGTCAGCCGCCGCTTGACGGGGTTTCTGCAATGCTGGCCTCATTGGGCGACGGCGCATTGGTGGCCGATATTGTTTATGCGCCGCTTGAAACTGATTTATTGCGCGCAGCGCGCGCCGCTCGACATCACGCGGTTGACGGGCTGGGCATGTTACTTAATCAAGCAGCCCTGTCGTTTGAAATTTGGTTTGGCGCGCGGCCCGAGATTGATGCGACGCTGCGCGCAGCGTTGATTGCCGATATTGAAAAGGGATAACCATATGTATCTTATTGGACTGACCGGCTCCATCGGCATGGGTAAATCTGCCACTGCGGCATTGTTTGAGGCGGCAGGTGTGCCGGTTTATGATGCCGATGCAGCGGTGCATAAGCTGTATGAAAAAGGCGGCGCGGCAGTTGAGCCAATCGGCCAGCTATTTCCTGATGCGATTATCGGTGGTGCGGTCGACCGCGCCGTTTTGGGCCGGCAGGTTTTGAAAGATGGCGATAAATTAAAAGCGCTGGAGGCCATCGTTCATCCTTTGGCGGGCCGAAGCCAGTTCGATTTTCTAACGGGCGCCCAATCTGAAGGAGCCGCTGCTGCGGTGCTGGATATTCCATTATTGTTTGAAACCGGCGGTGAGGGGTTTGTTGATTGCACGGTTGTCGTGTCAGCGCCGTTTGAAATACAAAAGCAGCGCGTTTTGGCGCGCCCGGGCATGAGCGAGGAGCGGTTCAACGATATTTTGGCAAAACAAGTGCCTGATGCCGATAAACGCGCCCGCGCTGATTTTATTGTGGACAGCTCGATATCGATTGAAGACGCGCGCACCCAGGTTCATGCTATTTTAGACACGATAAAGGGGCGCGAAGGGGTTGCCTATGAGGCACGGCTGGCGCGCTTTACCGACCGATAAGACGGTCAGCGAAAGAAAAAACGGGAGAAAAGCGGCTAATGCGAGAGATTGTGCTGGACACTGAAACAACCGGTCTCGACCCGAAAAGCGGCGACCGCATTGTCGAGATTGGCTGTATCGAACTGGTTAATCGCCTGCCCAGCGGCAAAACCTATCATGTTTACATTAATCCTGAGCGCGACATGCCAAGCGAAGCAGAGGCCGTGCATGGGCTGAGCCGCGCTTTTTTGTCTGATAAGCCGCGCTTTGCCGATATTGCCGATGAATTTCTTGCCTTTGTCAAAGGGGCAGCGCTGATTATTCACAATGCCGCATTTGATATGAAGTTCCTCCACGCTGAATTGGCTTTGATGGGGCGCGATGATTTGCGCGACCAAGAGGTCATCGACACGCTGGGCATGGCGCGCAAAAAATTCCCCGGTGCGCCGGCCAGCCTTGATGCGCTGTGCCGTCGTTTCGGCGTTGATAATTCCAATCGCGACTTGCACGGGGCGCTGATCGACAGCGAATTATTGGCCGGTGTTTATCTGGAACTGTCGGGTGGCCGTCAGCCGGGCATGGTGTTTCAGGCCGCTGCGGCGGAAGCCGATGGCGACAATGAAGCCGGCAATGAAACCGGCAATCAAGATGATGTCGCATCGCATGACGCGACAGATGCTGACGCGGCGGCATTGCATCCGCGCCGTGCCGCACGCCAGCGCCGTGTCACGCCATTGGTTTCGCGTTTAAGCGAAGATGAGCGCGCCGCACATGCAGCTTTTCTGGAGGCGTTGCCGCAACGCGCCCTATGGCTGCAGGACGAAGCACCTGCCGATAAATCCAATAGTGATAATTCTAATTAAGGGTTTCGCCGCTTTCACTGTCGGCATTGTCCCCGGCGTCTTCGTCAGCTTGGTTTTGCTGATACAGCGCCATAAAATCAATCGGGTCCAGCATAATCGGCGGATAGCCGCCATCGCGCGTCGCATCGGCCAAAACGCGGCGGGCGAAGGGAAATAGCTGGCGCGGTGCTTCGATGAGCAATACCGGCTTGGTGTCGGCTTCGGGAATATTGACCAAGCGAAACACGCCGCAATATTCAAGCTCGGTGATGAATTGAACCTTGTCGTCTTTTTTGGCTTCGATGCGAAACTTCAGGCCGACTTCATAATCGGTATCAGATAATTTGCGCGCGCCGACATTGGCATTGACGCCAATCTCCGGTTGCATGTCGGCGAAATTGGGCGCGCCGGGATTTTCAAATGACAAATCGCGGACATATTGCACCATAATTTGCAAGCCTGGTGCGATATTCGCGTCGGCTTCGGGCTGTTGTGTGGTTTCAGACATTGCCTTCTCCTTTTATCGGCTGCGACCATATACGCTTTTGTGCGCAAGAAAAGCTGAATTTGCGTTAACCGATACGCGGCATCTCTTCAGGCGCATGGCCGCGCGCGCCTTATTCATCATCAACGCGGTAATCACCCTCAATGGTTTGGCCGCCCTTGTTGAGCGTGTCGCCCCTATCATTTTTATCGCTTCCATCAGCGCTAGGGCGGGGGCCGGCTTGCGGGCGCATGCGTACAATATGGGGCAATAGCGCCTCCAATGCGGCGCTGATAAAAAACAGCCGCGCCGGACGCCACAGAAACAAAAGCCCCAGCGTGTCGGTGAAAAACCCCGGTATGATAAGCAGACCGCCCGCCAATAAGATTAAAATACCATGCGCGGCCGCAGCGAGCGGCGCGCGCCCTGCCGCTTGTGCGGCTTGCGCTTCTTGTAACACGGCCAGACCCTGCCGCCGCATGGCCGACAGACCGATGGCGGCGGTGATGAAAATCAGCAAAATCGTCCAGCCCGCGCCCAGCGCACCGCCGATTTTGATGAACAGATAGATCTCAACAATCGGTAGGACAATAAAAAGAATGAGTGCAAGCAAGCGCATAAAAACCCCCTCCTGCGCCAGCATAACGCAGTGACGGGGAAAGACCAGAGCTTTGCATTTGCCTGAAAAAAGGCCATTATGGGGAGCAATAAAAGGACATAAAATGGATCCTCTCAATCTTATTTTGTTGATTATCGTCGTCTTTGTCGGCTGGCGTTTATGGTCGGTTTTGGGCACGCGCAATGATGGCGAGACCCCCAGCAGTCGCGCCGATGCCTATCGGCTCAATCGCGATGCTTATGAAAATCAGCCTGAAAAACCGGCGAAACAAACGCCGCCGCCAGCGCTTGACCAAGATGCAGCGCCAGAAGAAGAGGCTGTTGAAGCGGCTGCTTCGGCGCGCGCGCCTCACAGTGGCGAACAGAACGAAGAGCAGAGCGATAAGCAGACTGAAAAGCAAAGCGAGGAGCTGGACGACCTGCCGGCCGGGCGCGGATTGGCCTATTTGCACGAGATTGATCCGAGCTTCGATGATGGCGGTTTTCTGGATGGCGCGGCGCGGGCTTATGAACTGATTTTAACGGCTTTCGCGGCCGGCGATTTGAGCGATGTGAGCGGTTTTCTGGGCGATGACGTTGCGGCCGGTTTTGAAGATGCGGTTAAAGCGCGCCAAGCAGCCGGACAAAAACTGGAAACGCGGATCTTGCGCCTCGATCGACCGGTGCTCGACGATGCCGAAGTTGACGGGACGACAGCGCGTCTCGATGTGTTGTTTCGTGCCGAAATTATCAGCGCCAGCTATGGCGCCGACACCGAGCTTGATGAAGACAATCTTCCAGCCCCGACAACCAGCATTGATATTTGGTCGTTTGAGGGGCAGCACAGCAGCGCAACACCGGATTGGAAGCTGGTGGCAACCCGCACGGGTTAAGCGTGATTGGCTCGAATAAGAATGGCGGAGAAAATGCCGATAAAGATGACGGCAGCGCAGCATGGCAAAGGCTGACTGACGCGACGAAGCCGCTCGCGCCCGAAAGCCGCAATCGTCATATTGAAGCCAAATCTTCGGGCGCGCCATCACGGCGCTCAAAGGTCAAGAAAAAGAGCCGGGATAGCGACGCAAGCAAAGCGAAAAAAGCGCAGGCGGGGTTAGGCTCTGAATCTGGTTCTGACTCTGGCTCTGGAGGGGGCTCTCGTAGGGCGAAACCGGTCGCCACAAAAGCCACGCCGCAAAATGATTTGCTGCCAAAGACCCGCCGCCGTTTGGCGCGCGGGCATTTGCCGATATCAGCCCGGCTTGATTTGCACGGGCTGACGCTGATTGAAGCCGAGCACGCTTTGAGCGCTTTTGTGGCGCGCGGCCAAACACAAGGCCATTCATGGGTTTTGGTCATTACCGGAAAAGGGGTGCGCGGCGAGGGGCGGTTGCGGCGCGCGCTGCCCAATTGGCTCGACCGTGGCGGGCTGGCCGGTCAAATCGTTGAATACGGCCCCGCCGCCCCCAAGCATGGTGGCGACGGAGCGTTTTATTTGCGCCTGCGCCGCAATTGAATGGCGGTGCTTTGAAATATGCGCGAATTTTGTTAGAAGAAACTGGCATTTATAAGGAGTGCATTATGGAAGCCCGGACAGGTGAAAAATCGCGAGCCACGAAAGAGACCCAGATTAGCGTTAAGGTCAATTTGGACGGCAGCGGCGATTATAAAGTGGCAACCGGCATCGGTTTCCTCGACCATATGATGGAGCAATTATCGCGTCATTCGCTGATCGATATTGAGCTTGAGGCGAAGGGCGACCTGCACATTGATTTTCACCACACGACCGAGGATACCGGCATTGTTATTGGTGAGGCGGTGCGTGAAGCGCTGGGCGACTTCAAAGGGCTGACGCGCTATGGCAGCGCCACCATTCCGATGGACGAAACCTGCACGCGCGTCTCGCTCGATGTATCGCAACGCCCCTATCTTATTTGGCAGGTTAATCTGACCAAGCCGAAATTGGGCGACATGGACACTGAATTGTTCAAAGAATGGTTTCAGGCTTTTGCGCAAGCGGCGGGCATTACGCTGCATGTCGAAAACCTGTATGGCGAAAACAACCATCATATTGTTGAAAGCTGCTTTAAGGGGCTGGCGCGCGCTTTGCGCCAAGCCATTGAAATTGACCCACGCAAGGCCGATGCAGTGCCGTCGACCAAGGGTGTTTTGGGCAGTTGAGCCAATTGGCACAATCAGCGGCATCATCCATCATCATTATTGATTACGGCTCGGGCAATCTGCGCTCGGCTGAAAAGGCTTTCGCGCGACAAGCAAAATCGCGCCCGGTTCATGTCTCGGGTCGGCCAGAAGATGTGTTGGCGGGCGATCATATTGTTCTGCCTGGGGTCGGTGCTTTTGGTGATTGCATAGATGGCTTGCGGGCAATTGACGGCATGGTCGAAGCGCTTGAAATTCGGGTTTTGAAACAGGCGCGCCCGCTTTTGGGGATTTGTGTCGGCATGCAGATTATGTGTCGTCACGGACTGGAGCGCGCGCCCGACACGCCGCATCAAGGGCTTGGTTGGTTTGATGCTGAAGTGCGTCCGCTGGCGGCGCATAATGGGTTGAAAGTGCCGCATATGGGCTGGAACGAAATCGCGGTGCGCGATACGCAAAAAGTTGTAGCGCCACTTGACGGCGAAGATGTTTACTTCGTGCACGGCTTTGCGGCCACGCCCTTATCGGATAAGGGTCGGTCGGAAATAGCGGCCACGACCGATTATGGTGGCGATGTGACCGCTATATTGGCGCGCGATAATCTCATCGGTGTGCAGTTTCACCCCGAGAAAAGCCAGCAGGCCGGGCTTGGATTTATCGAGCGGTTTTTGGAGTGGCAACCATGATTTTATTCCCCGCCATTGATTTGAAAGACGGCGCATGCGTGCGCCTCGAACAAGGCGATATGAACCGCGCCACCGTGTTCAATCAAGACCCCGGCGCGCAAGCGGCGCAATTTGCCGAACAGGGTTTTTCGCATCTGCACATTGTCGACCTTGATGGCGCATTTGCCGGTGCCAGCGTCAATCGCGACGCCGTGCGCGCCATTGTCAAAGCGACGGACGCCAAAACCCAATTGGGTGGTGGCATTCGTAGCCTCGCCAATATTGAAGACTGGCTGGCGGCCGGTATTGACCGCGTCATATTGGGCACGGTGGCCTTGCGCGCGCCCGACTTGGTGCGTGAGGCGTGCCGCAATTTCCCCGACCGCATCATTGTCGGCATTGATGCGCGCGACGGGTTTGTTGCGGTTGAGGGTTGGGCTGAGGCGACCGAAATGCGGGTTGCCGATTTGGCGCGCCAATTTGAAGATGTCGGTGTCGCCGCGCTTATCTACACCGATATTGACCGCGATGGCTTGTTAAAAGGCGTCAATATAGAAGCGACCCAAAAACTGGCCGAAGATGCAAATATTCCGGTCATCGCGTCGGGCGGGCTGGCCGGTCTTGACGATGTGAAGGCGTTATTGGCGCTGGAAGATAAGGGTATTATCGGCGCAATTTCAGGACGCGCCCTTTATGACGGGCGTCTCGATGCGAAAGCCGCTTTGGCGCTTGACGGCGTCGCGTGAGGTTAAGACAGGGGCCAATCAGAGATGTTGAAAATCCGTATCATTCCGTGCCTCGATGTTCATGATGGTCGTGTCGTCAAAGGGGTAAATTTCATCGACCTTGTTGATGCAGGCGACCCTGTGGAAGCGGCGCGCGCCTATGATGCGGCAGGTGCCGACGAATTGTGCTTTCTTGATATTTCGGCCAGTCATGAGGGGCGCGATACGCTTATTGATGTGGTGCGCCGCACGGCCGAGCAATGTTTCATGCCGTTAACCGTGGGCGGTGGGGTGCGCGAAACCGCCGATGTCCGAAACCTGCTTTTGGCCGGTGCCGATAAAGTGTCTTTCAATACGGCAGCGGTGCAAAACCCCGATATCATAAATGCGGCGTCTGAAAAATTTGGCACTCAATGTATTGTTGTGGCGCTCGACGCCAAGCAGGTCGATGACGATAAGGGGACACCGCACTGGGAAATTTTTACGCATGGCGGGCGCGAAGCAACCGGCATTGAAGCTGTCGGTTTTGCCCAAGATATGGTAGCGCGCGGCGCCGGCGAGATATTGCTGACCTCAATGGATCGCGACGGCACCAAATCAGGGTTCGATTTGGCGCTGACACGCGCTATTGCCGATGCTGTGTCGGTGCCGGTCATCGCCTCGGGCGGGGTCGGCACGCTTGCCCATTTGGTTGAGGGGGTGCGCGACGGTCACGCCAGCGCGGTCTTGGCGGCGTCGATTTTTCATTTCGGCAGTTTTACCATTGGCGAGGCGCGCGCCGCATTGGCCGCCGCAGGCCTGCCGGTGCGCCCACCAGCCAAAGCCTGAATAGTGACCCAGATGGTGAGATAGGTGGCAAAAACCGCAGCGACAATTATTTGAATTTAGGCACAAAAACGACTAGTCAGACAAAATCAGATAAGGTCATATGAGGCACGGCGGCAACGCTGGAGGAAAGCGAATGGACGAGCTGAGCTATTTGAACGAATTATTCGCCGAGATTGAGGCGCGCCGTGTCGCGGCACCCGATACCAGCTATTCAGCCCAATTGCTGGCTGATTTGCCGCGCGCTGCCAATAAGCTTGGCGAGGAGGCGGTCGAGACCGTGACGGCGGCGCTGACCGGCGATGATGATGCGGTTTTGGCGGAGAGTGCTGACTTGATTTATCATTGGTTAGTGGTGCTGGCGGCGCGCGGCCTGACCCCCAAACAGGTTGTCGATATTTTGCAGACACGCGCCGGTGTGTCCGGTCTGGCTGAAAAAGCAGCGCGCGGGAAATAAGCCAATGTTGGAAAGTGAGTTTTCGCCCTATCGCGCTTTTAGCGCCGAGGAATGGGGCAAATTGCGCGAAGGCGCACAAATGACCCTGACCGAGGCGGAGCTCGAAAAATTACGCGGACTCGGTGAGACCATTTCGCTGGCTGAGGCGGAAGAAATTTATCTGCCGCTGTCGCGCCTATTGAGCCTTTATGTCGAGGCAACTCAAACACTTTATGGCGCGACCAACGCGTTTTTGGGCAATGAGACCAAAGTGCCGTTTATCATCGGCGTGGCCGGTTCGGTGGCAGTCGGTAAATCGACCACCTCGCGTATTTTGCGCGAAATGTTGGCGCGCTGGCCGTCGCACCCTAAAGTCGAACTGATAACGACGGACGGGTTTTTGTTTCCCAATCAAGTGCTTGAAGAGCGTGGCTTGATGGAACGCAAAGGGTTTCCTGAAAGCTTTGACTTGAAGCGGCTACGCGGGTTTTTGGCGGGCGTAAAATCAGGTCGCGCGACGACCGAAGCACCGGTCTATAGCCATATTGCTTATGATATTTTGGCCGAGGAAAAAATTCGCATCAGCCGTCCCGATATTCTCATCGTCGAGGGGCTGAATGTTTTGCAGCCGGCGATTTTGGCTAAAGAAGGCACGGAAATTCCATTCGTGTCAGATTATTTTGATTTCTCAATCTATATTGATGCCGACCCTGAAACCGTGCAGCGCTGGTATGTCGAGCGATTTATGGGGCTGCGCAAAACCGCTTTTCGCGAGCCGGGGGCGTATTTTGAGCGTTATGCCGAATTGGACGATGCGGCGGCGCGCGACACGGCGATTGATATTTGGACGCGCATCAATCTGAAAAACCTGACTGAGAATATTTTGCCGACCCGCGCGCGAGCCGATTTGATTTTGCAAAAAAGCGGCGATCATCACATCGACCGCGTCTGGCTCAGAAAAATCTAAACTAGTCGAGCGGCGGGCGTGGCCCGATATGGCGAATGACCGCGCTGGCGGTTGCTACGCCCTTTTGTGCCGCCGCCGTGAGTGTTTGGCCGCGATGCCATTCAGCCAGAAAACCGGCGGCGAATTGGTCGCCTGCGCCGGTTAAATCGACGATTTCATCTTCTGTCAGCGTCTGCGCCGCAATATGGGTGTGCGCCCCTGCGTCAAACACATAAACGCCGCCCGCGCCAAAGGTAATCGCTGCCGACACATTATGCGCCGCCAAGCCATCGGCAATCGCTTCGGGGTTTTGGGTGCCCAGCAAGGCCTCAATCTCGGCCTCATTAGCCAGCAACATATCAATATGGCTGTCCAGCAGTGCCGTGAATTCAGCGTGATGGCGTTCGACGCAAAGGCCATCGGCCAATGAAAAAGCCACCTTGCCGCCCTGCGCATGCACCTTATCGGCGGCGGCAATAAAGGCGGCGCGCGCATCAGGGCTATCCCATAAATAGCCCTCGCCGAACAAAAGGCCGGTATCGGCAATCAGCAGCGCATCAATATCGGCTTCGCATGTTGTGACCGAAGCGCCGAGCACGGTGTGCATGGTGCGCTCAGCGTCCGGCGTGACCAGCACCAAACAATGGCCGGTCGGTAAATCAGCATGCGGCGCGCCGGTAAAACGCACATCGGCTTTATCAAACGCGGTGGCAAAAACCTGCCCCAGCGCGTCATCGCCAATTTTACCGATAAAGCCGGTCGCGGCGCCAAGCGCGGCCATGCCGGCAATCGAATTGGCAATCGAGCCGCCCGGGCGGCGTGCATTAATATCGAGCTTGGCTTGCATGGCCTGTGATTGCGCCGCATCGACCAGCGACATTGAGGCTTTGGGGCTACCCAATGCGTCCAATTCGGCATCGCTGACCGAAGCGAATAAATCGACCAAAGCGGCTCCCATGCCGGTAATCAGGCCATTGGCGGCAGGCGCGGCTGTTTTAGATGCTGTCATATCGAAATCCTTCAATCTTCATATTTGGCTTTATCCTTAAAGCGACAAAATTCTCGCACCGGACAAATGCCACATCGCGGCTTGCGCGCCAAACAAATATAGCGTCCGTGCAGTATAAGCCAGTGATGGGCATGCATGCGGTAGGGGTCGGGCACTTTTTTATCGAGCTTTTTCTCGACCGCCAACACATCTTTGCCCGGCGCTAGGCCGCTGCGATTGGATAGGCGGAAAACATGCGTATCGACGGCAAAGGTCGCGACACCAAACGCTTCATTCATCACCACATTAGCGGTTTTGCGACCGACACCGGGCAGTGCAATCAGTGCCTCCATATTGTCAGGCACTTTGCCGCCATGCGTGTCGAGCAATTTTTGCGACAGTAAATAAACATTTTTGGCTTTATTGCGATACAGCCCGATGGTTTTAATCTCGCGCCGAATGGCAGCCTCGCCCAGCGCCATCATTTTTTTCGGGTTATCGGCTTTTTTGAACAAACCTTTAGTGGCGCGATTGACGCCGATATCGGTGGCTTGAGCCGACAACACCACGGCGACCAAAAGGGTGAAATGATTTTTATAAGCCAGCTCAGTGCGCGGCGCCGGGTCGCTCTTGCTCAATTCTTGAAAGAAAGCGGCAATATCAGAGGCTGGCATTTGGCGGCTGCTTGGTGTGTTTAATGTCATGCTGCTTTCATAGCCAATCGGCGCGCTGACGACAATCGTTGACCTTATGTTTGACGATGATGGTAGAATAGAGGGTGTGCCCCCCCGCGACAATCTTTCCCGCTTTGCGCCCTATGCCTTGTGCGGGCGCTGCGTTAAAACGCACATATGCAAAAAATAACTCTTCTGCCGGATAATTTCGATCTTGTGCTGCGGCCCAATATGTCGCTGTCGCGGCGTGGTTTTTTCTGGCTGATGGGCTTTGTGATTGGCGTGTCGCTCATTGTCGGCGGCTATTTCTGGTCACTGGGTGCGTGGCCGGTTTTCGGCTTTTTCGGGCTGGAAGTGATTTTGCTCTATGGCGCTTTCCGCCTCAATTATCGCGCCGGTAAGCGCTATGAAACGCTGAGCATGGCTGACCGCAAACTTATTTTTGCCCAAGTCAGCGCGCTGGGTGCTGCGCGGCAATGGGAGTTTGACCCCTATTGGGTGCGCATCAAGCTGGAGCGATTTGGCAAAGATGGCGAAGATGTCGGCGCGCTGATTTTGACCAGCCACGGCAAATATGTCTCGGTTGGGGCTTTTTTGGCTCCTGAGGAGCGCGAAACATTG
The DNA here is from genome assembly GCA_022428185.1 of Alphaproteobacteria bacterium. GTDB lineage: Bacteria > Pseudomonadota > Alphaproteobacteria > RS24 > RS24 > UBA8337. The sequence continues at coordinate 11,555 of JAKMCZ010000201.1, forward strand.
GCTGCCAGTCTGCAGGCGACGCTAACCGGCTGGCGCAATGACTTGCTGCCCAATCCGGCCTCGGCTTAGTTTTTTATCGCGCTAAAATATCTTTTGAGGTTATCGCGGCTTGCGCGTCCATTTGATAGACATAAGGCACGCCGGTATCGATATTGACGTCCAATATTGCCTCGGCGCTTAGCCCCTCAAGGCGCATGAGCAGGGCGCGCAAGCTATTGCCATGCGCGGCGATGAGAATGTTTTGCCCGGCCTTGATAAGCGGCACAATGGTCGCTTCGTAATAAGGCAAAACGCGCTCAGCCGTATCCTTCAGGCTTTCGCCTCCGGGTGGTGGCGTGTCAAAAGAGCGCCGCCAAATATGCACTTGCTCATCGCCCCATTTCTCGCGCGCATCATCTTTATTGAGACCGGCTAAATCACCATAATCGCGCTCATTAAGGGCCTCGTGCTTTGTCGTCGGCAAATCTGTTTGTCCCTGCCGGCTCAATAAAAGCGTCAGGGTTTTTTGCGCGCGTTGTAAATTGGAGGTAAAGGCGCAGTCAAATTCCAGCCCGGCGGCTTTTAACGCTATGCCGGCGGCGCGCGCCTCACCAATCCCTTGTTCGGTCAAATCCGGGTCACGCCAGCCGGTGAACAGGTTTTTCTCATTCCACACGCTTTGCCCGTGACGTACCAATACCAAATGGCTCATCAATTCGTCCTTTCGCCGATCCTGCTTAAATGTGAGGGGCTAAAGGCCCAACACGTCCTGCATGGTGTAAAGCCCTTCGGGTTGATCCTTGGCCCAAAGAGCGGCTGTTAGTGCGCCGCGCGCAAAAATATCGCGGTCTTCGGCGCGATGGGAGAGGCGGATTTGCTCGTTCTGCCCCGCCAAAATAACCTCATGATCGCCAACCACTGAGCCACCGCGCAAAGCAGCAAAGCCGATAGCGCCCTTTGCGCGCGGGTCTGAAATGCCGTCGCGCCCGCTTTCGCGCAGTGCGTCAAGCGTTGCGCCGCGCCCATTGGCGGCGGCATCACCCAATAATAAAGCCGTGCCTGATGGCGCATCGACTTTATGGCGATGGTGCATGTCGAGAATTTCAATATCCCAATCGGGGCCCAATTGCGCCGCCGCTTGTTTAACCAAACCGGCCAGAACATTGACGCCGAGGCTCATATTGCCCGATTTGACAATTCGCGCATGGCGCGCCGCAGCCGCGATTGCTTGGTCTTGCGTGCTGTCAAAGCCGGTGCTGCCGATAATGTGGACAATGCGCGCTTGGGCAGCCAATGCGGCCAGTTCGCTGCTGGCGGCAGGCGTGGTGAAATCAATGACCCCATCGGCATCGGCCAAAAGCGCCAACGCGTCATCGCTGACGCTCAGCCCAAGCTTTTCGCCACCGGCCAATAAGCCCAAATCAGTGCCCAGCGCGTCGCTATTGGCGGCTTCCAGTCCGCCAACCAGCTCCAGCGCGTCATGCGCAGCGATTAATTTTATCAGCACCCGGCCCATGCGACCGGCGCAGCCATTTACAATCAGTTTCATGGATTTGATATAGCAGGGTTCGCCGCTGGGCTCTATTGCTTTGCGTCAGCTTTTTTCAGCGCGGTCGGTGAAGGCTGCTAAATCAGGATAATTGGCGTCATCGAGACTGTCAGCGAAAGCCTCAAAACGCTTTTTCTGCTCGCGCGACAAGCCGGTCGGAATTTCAACCTCGATTTGCACATATAGGTCGCCATAATTGCGCGCCCGCAAAACCGGCATGCCCTTGCCGCGCAAACGGAATTGTTGGCCTGAATGGGCTCCGGCGGGAATCGATAGCTTGACGGCCTTATTGCCCATAAGCGGCACATTTACCGTGCCGCCGCGCACCGCAATATCAAATGCGACCGGCATGGCGCAAAATAAATCAGCCCCCTCGCGTCGCAAAATGCCATGCGGGGCAATATTGACGAATACATAGAGATCGCCATAGGCAGCCCCATTGGGGCCGGCATTGCCTTCCCCCGATAGGCGAATACGCGTGCCGTCCTCGACACCGGCGGGAATGGCGACCGATAGATTGCGGCTTTCGCGGGTCTGGCCGCCGCCGCGACAATCGCCGCATGGGTCACCAATAACTTGTCCGCGCCCCTGACATTGATGGCAAGGTCGCTCAATGGTGAAAAACCCTTGCTGCGCCCGCACTTTGCCATGCCCCTGGCAAGTGCCGCATGTGGTCGGTTGGCTGCCCGGTTTTGCGCCTGAGCCCCTACATGTGCCGCAGGCTGCGGCGCGGGTCAGATTAACTTGCCGCTCGGTGCCGTCATAGGCTTCTTGCAGACTGATATCGACTTGCGTGCGCAAATCATCGCCGCGTTGTGGTTGGCGGCGACCTTGCCCCGGCCCACCGCCGCGCCCGCCGAAGAACTCTTCAAATATATCGCCAATATCGCCAAAACCGGAGAAGCCGCCCTGCCCGCCAAAACCGCCTTGTCCACCCGCGCCGCCTTGTTCAAAAGCGGCGTGACCGAACTGGTCATAGGCGGCGCGCGACTGGTCATCTTTGAGCACATCATAGGCCTCTGAAACGTCCTTGAACTTTTGTTCGGACGCTGCATCGCCGGGATTGACATCGGGATGATATTGTTTGGCAAGCTTGCGATAGGCCGATTTCAGCTCGGCCGTGCTGGCCGAGCGGTCAACGCCTAGCTGGTCGTAATAATCGGCTTTGGCCATGCCGCCTCCTCCGGGCTATTCACGCGTGCCCGTTAAGAGGCTTTTTGATCGCCATCACCTTCATTATCGCCATCATCGGCGCTTTCGGTATCGCTATCGGCAACTTCTTCAAACTCTGCATCAACCACATTGCCATCATCGCCGCCTGCGCCATCATTGGCCGCATCATTAGCGGCGGTCTCAGCCTGTTGTGCCTGATAAACCGCCTCGCCGATTTTCATTGCCGCTTGCGACAGGGCTTGCGCCTTCTCATTGATGGCGGTCATATCCTCGCCCTCAAGCGCGGTTTTCAGCTCGCCAATCGCTGCCTCGGCGGCGTCCTTATCGGCTGCTTCAATCTTGTCTTCATTATCGGCAATCGATTTTTCAGTGGCGTGAATAAGCCCTTCGGCATTATTGCGCGCCTCGACCTGCTCGCGGCGTTCTTTATCAGCCGTTGCATTGGCCTCGGCATCTTTGACCATTTGCTCGATATCGTCATCTGACAATCCGCCTGAGGCCTCGATGCGAATGGCTTGCTCTTTGCCCGTTGCCTTATCGGCAGCCGACACATTGACCAGCCCGTTAGCGTCAATATCGAACGTAACTTCGATTTGCGGCACGCCGCGCGGTGCCGGCGGGATACCCTCCAAATTGAACTGACCGAGATTTTTATTATCTGCGGCCATTTCGCGTTCGCCTTGATAAACGGCGATGGTCACGGCCGATTGATTGTCGTCAGCGGTTGAGAAAACTTGGCTCTTCTTGGTCGGGATGGTGGTGTTGCGGTCAATCAATCGGGTAAATACACCGCCCAGCGTTTCAATGCCCAACGATAAAGGCGTGACGTCCAAAAGCAGCACATCTTTAACATCGCCTTGTAAGACACCGGCTTGAATTGCCGCGCCCATGGCGACAACCTCATCGGGATTGACGCTCATATTCGGCTCTTTGCCAAACACGTCTTTAACGAATTCGCGAATGCGCGGCATGCGGGTTTGTCCGCCGACCAGCACCACTTCGTCAATTTCAGATAGCGACACACCGGCATCTTTCACCGCCGCTTCGCATGGCGTGCGGGTGCGCTGCACCAGACTTTCCACCAGTCCCTCAAAAGCCGCTTTGGTCAATTTCAAATTCAAATGTTTCGGCCCGCTGGCATCAGCCGTAATAAACGGCAGATTGACCTCGGTTTGAGCGGCTGACGATAATTCGATTTTGGCCTTTTCCGCCGCCTCTTTCAGGCGTTGCAAGGCCACTTTATCGCCGCGCAAATCAATGCCGCTGTCTTTTTCAAATTCATCAGCCAAATGCTCAACCAATGCCATATCGAAATCTTCGCCACCCAAAAACGTGTCGCCATTGGTTGATTTGACTTCAAACACGCCATCGCCGATTTCCAGAATGGACACGTCAAATGTGCCGCCGCCCAAATCGTAAACCGCAATAGTTTGACCTTCATTTTTATCCAGCCCATAGGCCAGCGATGCTGCCGTTGGCTCATTGATGATGCGCAGAACTTCAAGACCGGCAATTTTGCCAGCATCTTTGGTTGCTTGGCGTTGCGCATCATTAAAATAGGCGGGCACGGTGATGACCGCTTGAGTGACGCTTTCGCCCAGATAATCTTCGGCGGTTTCCTTCATTTTTTGCAAAATAAAGGCCGAGACTTGCGACGGTGAGTATTTTTCGCCATTGGCCTCGACCCAGGCATCGCCGCCATCGGAGGCAATAATTTCAAACGGCACCATTTCTTTGTCTTTTTGTGTTGCCGCATCGTCAAAACGCCGCCCGATAAGCCGCTTAATGGCAAATAGCGTATTTAGCGGATTGGTGACCGCTTGGCGTTTGGCCGGTTGACCGGTTAGGCGCTCGCCATCTTCGCTAAAGCCAACCATTGAAGGCGTGGTGCGCGCGCCCTCGGCGTTTTCAATCACCCGCGCGCTGCTGCCATCCATTACCGAGACACAGCTATTGGTGGTGCCCAAATCAATTCCAATTACTTTGCCCATAACGGTCACTCCTGTTGAGCCGGCCCTTTCGACCGGTTTTCATATTCTGCGGCTGATATAGGAAGCGGTATGCCGCCCTACAAGCCCCGTTGTCATTAATTTCAATCTTTGGCAATGCCGACTTTGGCCGGACGCAAAAGCCGTTCTTCCATCATATAGCCGGTTTCTATAATTTCGATGATGGTGCCGTTTTCTTGCCCGGTGCCGGGCGCTTCAAACATCGCTTCATGCATGTTCGGGTCAAATTTTTCGCCCATTGGGACAAGCGGCGTTACCTTATGGCGCGCCAAAGCGGCCAGTAAATCACGCTCAGTGGCGGCAACACCGTCGAGCAGGCCGCGCATCGCATCTTGCGTGTCTTGAGTGTTTTGCTCGTCGCCCTTTTCGCCATCTTGCTGGTTAATGTCTTGCATGGCTTTGAGCGCGCGCTGCAAATTATCGGCGACGCCCAACATATCGCGGGCAAAGCTCATGGCACCGAATTTAAGCGCTTCGCCGCGATCGCGTTCAGCGCGCTTGCGGGTGTTTTCAAGTTCAGCCAGCGTTCTTAAAAGCTGGTCATTAAGCTCGGCCACGCGGTCTTCAGGGCTTGGCGCGGCGGCTTCTTCAGCCTCGACTTCAGCCTCAGTTTCAGTCTCAGTCTCTATATCTGCATCTTCGCCCGCTTCGGCAGCGATAACTGTCTCGTCTTCTTCGGGTTTGTCATCTTGGCGCATTTAAAAGCCTCTCGCTTATAGGTGACGCTTAGTTAGGGTGCGCGCGCCAGAAAATCAAGCGGGCAAATCTGGCACTCAAAATGGGTTCTCAAAATGGGGTGAAGGACGGATTGAAAACCAGGCGGAAAATCAGCCTTTGCGATGCGATAAAATATTGGTGACCAGCTTGGCCGTATGGTCAACCATGGGCACCAGCCGCGCATAATCGGCGCGGGTCGGGGCAATCACGCCGACCACGCCAACCAGCGAGCGGGTATCATCTTGATACGGGCCGATGATGAGCGATGAGCCCGAAAGTGAAAAAAGCGGCGTTTGGGCCCCGATAAAAATCTTCACCCCATTGCCGGTTTCAGCCTCCGATAACAGGGCGACCAATTCTTTTTGGCGGTCGAGGTCGGCAAATAAATGGCGCACGCGCTGCAAATCTTCCATTGCCTCAACATCGTTCAATAAATGGTCGCGGCCATGCACAATCAGTGATTTGGCGACCATATCGCTATTGCTGCCGGCGCGTTCGGCATTATCACGAATGAGCCCACGGGTTATTAAGTCAGCGGTCATCTGCCCTAATGCGCCCTCCAGCCGCGCGCTTTCGGCCTCGCTGTCGCGGCGCAATTCGCCCAATGTGCGCCCGCGCAACCGATGGTTCAAATAATTGCCGGCCTCAATCAGCTTTTGCGGGGCGAGACCCGGCGGGCGCGGGATAAGCCGGTTTTCCACCTGATTGGTATCATCGACCAATATCACCAGAATTTGCTCCTCGGAAATCGCAACAAATTCAATATGTTTAATCGCTCGCTCGGCCAGTGGCGCGACCACCAGACCGGTGCAGGCGCTTAATCCGGACAGGCCTTCAAGCGCTTGCTTCAGCATGTCTTCCATGCTTTCGCCGCCGCTCAGTTCGGGGGTCATGGCGGCGCGCTCGGCGGCGCTCAAATCACCGAATTGCATCATGCCGTCGATAAATAAGCGTAAGCCGCTATCGGTCGGCAGACGACCGGCGGACACATGCGGCGCGTATAAAAGCCCCATCGCCTCAAGCTCAGCCATAGCCGAGCGAATGCTGGCCGGTGACAGCTTTTCGTTCAGCACATCGGCGAGGTTTTTTGAGCCAATCGGTGCGCCGGTTTCCAAATAGGTTTCGACAATATGGCCGAAAATGGCGCGGGCGCGGCGGGTCAAATCATCAAGCTCGGTCATGCGGCCGAGTTTAGGTGAGGCAGGCGCGCTTGCCCATAGCTTTATTGCCCGCCTCTTGCTCCGATGCGGCTAAGGCGTTAGATAAAGGCCGAAAGCGAAAGGATTTGCCATGACCGTCACCCGCCCCTCGGGCCGCGCCGCCGAAGCCATACGCGCCGTCAGCCTTGAAACCAATGTTTCGAAACATGCCGAAGGCTCGTGCCTCGTCAAGTTTGGCGACACGCATGTTTTGTGCACCGCCTCTCTGGAAACCCGCGTGCCACCCTGGCTGCGCGGACAAGGGCGCGGTTGGGTAACGGCTGAATATGGCATGTTGCCGCGCGCCACGGGCGAGCGCATGCGCCGCGAAGCCAATGCCGGTAAACAATCGGGTCGCACGCAAGAAATCCAGCGGCTTATCGGGCGCTCTTTGCGCGCCGTGGTTAATTTGCAAGCGCTGGGCGAGAACCAAATTTCGCTCGATTGTGATGTTATTCAGGCTGATGGCGGCACCCGCACCGCGTCGATAACCGGCGCTTGGGTGGCGCTTTATCAATGCGTCGAGAAAATGAAAACCGACGGGCTTATTTCGACACCGGTGATGGGCGGGGTAATCACCGACCAGCTGGCGGCGTTGTCTTGCGGCATTTACAAAGGTCTGCCGGTGGCTGATTTGGATTATGACGAAGACAGTGTTGCCGATACGGACGGTAATTTTGTCATGACCGGCAGCGGCAAAATGGTTGAAATTCAAGCCACGGCAGAGGGTGCAGCTTTTGAAGAAGCTGAGTTCCAAGCGCTTTTGGGTCTTGCCAAAGCCGGCATTAGCGATTTGGTTGCATTGCAAAAGCACGCGGTCGGTCTCTGATGGCACGGCTTTTCAATGATGAAAAGCTGATTGTCGCCAGCCATAATAAAGGCAAGCTGGTTGAAATAGCCGATTTATTGACGCGGTTTGATGTCGAAACCATTGGCGCAGATGAGCTTGGCCTGCCCGAGCCGGAAGAAACCGGCGAGACTTTTATTGCCAATGCCGAATTAAAAGCGCTGGCTTCGGCAACCACTGCCGGCCTGCCGGCATTGGCCGATGATAGCGGGTTGGCGGTCGATGCGCTGGACGGCGCGCCCGGTATATATTCGGCGCGCTGGGCGCAAACCGCCAATGGGCGCGATTTTGATTTCGCCATGCATAAAGTCGAAATGGCGCTGAACCGAAAACCCGACGCGTTGCGCACGGCGCGGTTTATCTGCGCTTTGTCGCTGGCTTGGCCCGACGGCCATGTTGAAAGTTTTGAGGGCAAGGTCGATGGCACGCTGGTCTGGCCGATGCGCGGCAAGAACGGTTTCGGCTATGATCCGGTGTTTTTACCCGAAGGCGGCGATTTAACTTTCGGTGAAATGCAACCGGCGGCGAAACACGCCATGTCGCATCGCGCCGATGCGTTTGAGCAATTGGTCGGCGGCTGTTTTGCCGACCGCATTAAATGACGACGCATTTGCAAGGACTCGGCGTATATTTGCACTGGCCGTTTTGCACCGCCGTGTGCCCATATTGCGATTTCAATGTTTATGCGGCGCATAAGAACAAGGCCAGCGACGCAGACTGGTTGACCGCCTATCGCGCTGAGTTGAGCCACGCCCATAAACTGCGCCCGCACGGTCAAGTCGAGACGGTGTTTTTCGGTGGCGGCACACCATCTTTAATGCCGGCCAAAATGGTGGCGGCAATTTTGACCCATATTGATGCGCTTTGGGGGTTGGCGGCGGGGGCTGAAATATCGCTCGAAGCCAATCCGATGAGCGCGCCGCGCCCGCATTTGCAAGAACTGGCGGCGGCGGGCATTACCCGTCTATCTTTGGGGGTGCAGGCGTTTGACGATTCGGCGTTGAAATTTTTGGGTCGCACGCATAATGCCGATGAGGCGCGCGGCGCATTTTCGGCAGCGCAGGCTATTTTCAGCTCGGCCTCCTTCGATTTGATTTATGCGCGCCCCGACCAGCGGGTTGAGGAATGGCAAACAGAACTGGACGCGGCTTTGGCTTTGGGGCCGCAGCATATGTCGCTTTATCAATTGACGCTGGAACCCGACACGCCGTTTTTTGCGCGCGCGGCGCAAGGCAAGCTTATCCCTCCCGATGAAGATAGTGCGGCGACACTTTATGAGGTGACGCAAAGCCAATGCGCCGCCGCCGGTCTACCCGCTTATGAGATTTCCAATCACGCCCAAGCAGGCCATGCGTGTCGGCACAATCAGGCGATTTGGCAGGGCGGTGATTATGTGGGCATAGGCCCGGGCGCGCACGGTCGGGTAACCATTGACGGGCAAAAACACGCCAGCCTAGCCGAAGCGCAACCGCAAAATTGGCTGGCTGCTTGCCAAGCTGACGGGCATGGCTGGCAACTGCAAAAGCTGGACGACAAACAAGTGTCGGAAGAGGCGATTATGCTGGGCTTGCGATTGGTCGAGGGTCGCCCTTTGCGTGCGCTGGCTGAGGCCGGTTTCACGCCCGATGCGGCGCGGCTGAAGGCGCTGCAAAATGACGGCTTGCTGGTGGCGCGCGATGATGTGCTGCAAGCCAGTGAAAAGGGGCGGCTTTTGCTCGATTATATTATCGGGCGTTTATTGGCGTAATCAAACGCCCGAGACTGTCGGGCGTATTCGGCCTGTCGGGCGTAATAGCGTTAAAACCGTCATCGCCAACCGCCTCAATACCGGCATCAAAGCTGTCTTCATCGACCTCAAGCGCGCGGTCAGGGTTCGAGCGGCGCAAGGCCTCAGCCAATGTGATGGCCGCATTGATGCGTCGGTCGTGTTCGACAAAACTGGCCGGTGGGCGGCTGATTTGGCGCGATTGATTGCGTGTGACTTCTTGCACGGTCAAGCCGCGCTCGTTCAGCCCGCCTGGTTTCAGGCGGAATATGCCGTCAATGCCGCTAAACCCGTTCGGGTCCATCAGCAGCTCAACGCGAAACGGCGCTTCGGTCGAAAATTGCGACAGACGCGCGGCCAGAGCGACGGCATCATAGGCCATGCTGGCAAGGCGCGGCGGGGCAGCGTCATAAAGGTCTTGATAGCGCGCGGCAAAGCCGCCCCAATTATCGCTCGGCGCGGCGGCATACCAGCCACCATGCAGAGGCGGCTCTTGGCTGAGACTGGGGTCGTCCCATAATCCGGTGCCGATAAATTTTACCCGTCGCGGGTCAATGTCGAAATAGGGCAGCAGTGGTGCGAGATTGCGCAACGCCAATCCGCCTTCGGGCATAAACACCGCATCATAAGGAATGTCGCCCAAGGTCTCGACCAAATCCAATGCCTCATAAGCCGACACCAATTCGGGCGCGTCATCGCCCAGCAATTTGAACACCTCTTCGGGCGTGGTCGGCGGCGCAATGGTCAAGCCGGTTTCCGCGTCGATGCGGGTTGGTATCAGCGCCAGCGCCTCTTCGGTCACGCGTTGCATTTCCGCCATATGAGCCGCTTTTCGGTCGTCAAAACGGGCCAAGCGGCGCACCGGATCAAACATGCCTTTGGCGTCGGGCGGGTAGGTCTCGCTTTCAACCACCGTGCCGCCAAAGCGGTCAACGGCATTTTCAAAGCTCTCGGCAATGCGCGCGCCAAATACGCCCTCAGGCACCAGCGCGCCGAAGCGGGTCAGACCTTGCGCAATCGCTTCCGAGACGATGCGGTCGATATTTTGCTCGGGCAAAAAGCCGAGCAGCCAAAGCCCGTCATTCGCCGTGCTGGCATCATTGGAAAAGGCAAAACCGGGCACATCGCGCCCGGCCAAAACCGGCTGAATGGCGGTCACGGACGCGCCGAATAGCGGCCCGACAATAATATCTGCGCCGGCCGCAATCGCCGCTTTGGCGGCTTCCTCTGCGCCTTTTTGCGTGCCCTTTGTGTCATGCAAAGAAATAATGAGTTTGTCGGTTTCAGCATCAAACAAAGCCATTTGCGCGCCATTATATAAATGACCTGCGAGGCTGCGAATGGTGTCGCGGCTATCGCCGAGCGGCAAAAGCAAACCGACAATGCGCGCTTTGGTATCGCGCGGTGGCGGCGCGGGATAAAGGCTTTTGTCAATCGGCAGCAGGCTGACCGGTGCCGCCGGTTGGCTGATTTGATTGGCCGCGATGTCAGAGCCATTGCGGATCGAGGCATCGGGCGTTGTGCCGCCGCCGCAAGCAGCCAGCATCAGTGCCGATAACAGTATCGGCAGCCGCACTAAATTTTTTGGTGCAAAAATAACTGCGCGGTTTTTTGCCTGTTTCATTCAGCTTCCTCTAGCTTAAAACACCTCAAAAGAGCCCGTAAATGGCACCAAGAACGCAGAGCCTATCGAGCGCGACGGATTAAGTAAATGCCCATTACGCCATCCTGTTTGGCATAGGAATATGGCGGCTTTCGGGCAGACTTACAGCACATATATCGAGAAAATACAGAAGAAAAAGACAGAAAGAAAAGAGCGCGCTAAGATGGGATAATGAGCGCGCCGCAAAATAAATCTAAAAATCAGTCCCCCCTCGCCGGCGGGCTTTACATTGTCGCTACGCCCTTGGGTCATGTGCGGGACATAACGTTGCGCGCCCTCGATGTGCTGGGCGCGGTCGATATGATCTATTGCGAGGATACGCGCCATGCCAGCAAATTACTGGCGCATCACGCTATTCAGACTCAAAAAGCGGCCTATCACGAACATAATGGTGAAAAAATGCGCCCTAAGATTTTGGCGCAATTGGCTGAGGGGCAATCGCTGGCCTTGATATCCGATGCCGGAACACCGCTGATTTCCGACCCCGGCATGAAATTGGTGCGCGATGCCCGCGCCGCCGGTCATCATGTGGTTGCCGTGCCCGGCGCTTCAGCGCCGATTGCCGCTTTGTCGGTTGCCGGCCTGCCCAGCGACCGCTTTACCTTTGTCGGCTTTTTGCCGCCCAAAACTGCGGCGCGCCAAACCGCGCTTAACGATTTGCAAGCGGCGCGCAGCGGCACATTGGTTCTGTTTGAAACCGCCCGCCGCCTCCCCGCTCTGCTTGATGATATTGAGGCGGTTTATGGCGCATGCGAGTTATGCGTGGCGCGCGAATTGACCAAAACTTATGAAGAGGTCGAAACCGGCACGCCGGATAAAATAAGGGCGCATTTTTCAGCCGATAATTTGCGCGGTGAAATCACCCTATTGATTGCCCCGCCTGCCGCAGGCGCACCTGATGGTGATGCCATTGATGCGATGCTGGCCGATGCGTTGGCAACCATGGGCCGCCGCGATGCGGTGCAGGCCGTGGCTGAGATGACCGGCCAACCGCGACGACGCATTTACGCACGCGCGCTCGACATCGACACGCCGAGAACAGGCGCGTCGACCCAACAACAAAAAGAAGCAGAAAATGCCGAAACCGAAAAACCCGACGCGGCGCGATAGCAAACCGCAAATTGCCAGAAAGCGCGCCCGAAGAAAGGGACAGCGCGCCGAATTTATTGCGGCGTGCTATTTGCGCTTCAAGGGCTATCGCATTGTGGCGCGCAATTTGCGCATGGCGGGCGGCGAGATTGATTTGGTGGCGCGGCGCGGACGGCTATTGGTTTTTGTTGAGGTCAAATTTCGCCCGCATATGAAACAAGCCGAAGCCGCGATTATGCCGCGACAGTGGCGGCGAATTGAACAGGCGGCGGGGCAATTTGTTGGCACCCACCCCAAATTGCAGAACTGCCAATGGCGGTTTGATTTATTGGCATTGGCGCAGTGGCGCTGGCCGCGTCACAAGCCGGGTAGCTGGCGCGCCAACACGCCCTAAGCGCCCCGCCTTCTGCTTTCTGCTTGAGTGAGGCGGCGATTTCGCGGAAACTGGCGCAAGCGAGGAAAAATCATGCCGTTGAAAATTGCCGTTCAGATGGACCCGATTGCCGATATTGATATTGTCGGTGACACGACATTCGCATTGGCGCTGGAGGCGCAGGCGCGCGGCCATGTGCTTTATTATTACACGCCCGATGCGCTTTCCATGTTGGACGGCGTGGTCAGCGCGCGTTTGCAGCCGCTCAATGTTGCCGATAAGGCGGGCGCACATTTCAAGCTCGGCGCGGCCGAGCTGACCGATTTGCGTGACCTTGATGTGGTGCTGATGCGCCAAGACCCGCCTTTCGACATGAATTATATTTCGGCCACACATTTTCTTGAGCGCATCCACCCCGACACATTAGTGGTCAATGATCCGAGAGCGGTGCGCAATGCACCTGAAAAAATCTTCCCGGTGCAATTTGACGGCTTGCTGCCGCCGACCCTGATGACGCGAGACCGCGTCGCGCTCACCGATTTTCGCGCCGCGCATGGTGATATTATTTTAAAGCCGGTATTCGGCAATGGCGGGGCGGGTGTGTTTCGGGTGCGCCGCGATGATGAAAATTTCGGCTCGCTGGTCGATATGTTTATGGAAGGGCGCGAGCCGATTATCGCGCAAGCCTATCTGCCCGATGTACGTGGTGGCGATAAGCGCGTTATTTTGGTCGAGGGCGTGGCGGTGGCGGCGCTGAACCGCGTTCCGGCCGAAGGCGATGCGCGCGCCAATGTGCATGTCGGGGCAACGCCTGAAGCGATTGAGCTGGACGCGCGCGATTTGGAGATCGCTGAGAAAATCGGTCCGGTGCTGAAAGATATGGGCATTATTTTCGCCGGAATTGACGTGATAGGCGGCTATTTGACCGAGATAAACGTCACCTCGCCGACCTGTATTCGCGAGATAAAGGCATTTGGCGGGCCCGATATTGCGGTAATGATATGGGACGCGATTGAAGCGCGTCGCCAAAACTAGCTTCGCTTTTTGTAAATATCCTGACGTTCCAGCGCATCACAGGCAATCACGCGATATTGACCCGTGTCGTTATGTATGAGCTTGGCATGGGGTAAATCATTGAACTGTAAAAACGCGGCCACCGTCCATTGGCTTGAAAAATTGTCGCCATCAGAAGCGTCGCCCAAACCCATTGACTGGAAAATCGATTTCCTGCCGGGCAAGGTTTCGACAAACACATCGCCCAGTTCAACATTTATGCGCCGCCGACCAAACATGATTACTCCTCAAATACTTCCGCTAGAATAATCAAAGCGGTGACCCCAAATCAAGCCGCGCTTGCCGCCACGCCGGAATTTTCTTACACTGTTGCCGATCCATCAGAAAAATCAGAAAAAAACCATGGTCGCCAATATAAAAACCATCGCCTTTCAGGGCGTTGAGGCCGTGTCGGTCGAAGTGCAGGTGCATTTGGCACCGGGTCAAAACGCTTTTACCGTCGTTGGCCTGCCCGATAAGTCAGTGGCTGAAAGCCGTGAACGGGTGCGCGCCGCCCTGTCGGCGGTCGGGCTGGCGCTGCCTTATGATCGCATCACCATAAATCTGTCGCCCGCCGATTTACCTAAAGAGGGCAGTCATTATGATTTGCCGATTGCGCTGGGATTGTTGGTGGCGATGGGTGCTTTGCCACAAAGCGCGGTGGCCGATTATTTGGTCATGGGCGAGCTTGGCCTTGATGGGTCGCTTATCGGGGTGCCCGGCGCATTACCGGCGGCGATGGCCGCTTTGGCGAAAAATTATGGCCTTATCTGTCCGGCTGATTGCGGCCCCGAGGCGGCCTGGTCGGGGCTGGCGGCACCCGACAAGCCGGGCATTGTCGCTGCCGCTCATTTGCTCGAGACGGTCAATCATTTACGCGGCCATCAATTATTGCCGCCACCGCAAACCCGCGCTGCGCCGAGCGCCGGAGACCTGCCCGATATGGCTGATATTCGTGGTCAAAAAGAGGTGCGACTGGCATTGGAAGTCGCGGCTATTGGCGGGCATAATTTATTGATGAGTGGGCCGCCGGGCGCGGGAAAGTCAATGCTGGCGGCGCGCTTGCCGGGTATTTTACCGCAACTAAATGCGGGCGAGAGACTTGAAATATCGGTCATTGAAAGCCTGTCGTCGAAACGCGGCGGTGTGCGGTTGGCTGATAGGCGGCCGTTCCGCTCGCCGCATCATTCGGCCTCTATGGCGGCGTTAATCGGTGGCGGTCGCCAAGCGCGCCCGGGCGAAATCTCATTGGCGCATTGTGGCGTTTTATTTCTCGATGAATTGCCGGAGTTTTCGCGCCAGACATTAGATGCGTTGCGCTAGCCGATTGAAACCGGACGGGTTGATGTGGCGCGGGCTGAAATGCATGTCAGCTATCATGCGCGCTTTCAATTGATTGCCGCGATGAACCCGTGTCGGTGCGGGCATGCCGATGATGCCAGCCTTGCATGTCATCGCCTGCCATTATGTCGGCAGGAATATTTGGCTAAATTATCCGGCCCCCTGCTCGACCGGTTTGACATTCGCATCAATGTGCCGCCGGTGCCGCTATCGCAAATGATTGATGATGAAAAAGGCGAAAACAGCGCCGCTGTGGCAGCCCGGGTCGAAGCCGCTCAAGCGCTGCAATTGGCGCGGCAGGATTGTTTGAATGCGCGGCTTGACGGTGAACGCTTGCGCAAACTGGCAAACCCCAATAAGGCGGCGCGCAAATTACTCGATGCGGTAATTGATGAGAGCGGGTTGACGGCGCGCGGCTTTAATCGGATTTTGCGGGTCGCTCGCAGTCTTGCCGATTTGGCAGCGCGCGATGCATTGAGCGAAGCCGACATTGCCACGGCTTTGGTTTGGCGTGACATGAGCGTTTGATAAAGCCGTCTGGAAGAGCGAAAGGGCAAGCAAGCCCCGCGCTAAATGGTTTCCAACCCGTAAGCGGCCAGTGCCGCCATGTTCAACACTTCGGTCGCCGTCGCGCCGATGCGCGCGATTTGCACCGGGTGTTCAAGGCCGATAAGAATTGGGCCGATAAGCGTCGCCTCACCAAGCTCTTCCAACATTTTGGTCGATATGGAAGCCGAGTGAATGGCCGGCATGACCAATACATTGGCCGGCTCGGTCAGGCGACAAAACGGATAGCGTCGCATGGCGTCGCGATTGAGCGCCACATCAGCGGCCATTTCGCCTTCATATTCAAAATCGACATTGCGCCCATCGAGCAAGCGCACGGCTTCGCGCACATAGACGGAGCGGTCGCCTTCGGGGTGTCCGAAGGTCGAATAGGCGAGCATGGCGACGCGTGGCTCATGGCCTAAAGCGCGCGCTGTGGCGGCACTTTGGCAGGCAATATCAGCCAGCTCTTCGCCGCTTGGCATATCGATGACATTGGTGTCAGCCACCATCACGGTGCGCCCGCCGCGCGCAACCAGCATGGAAACCCCCATCACGCGTTGTCCGGCGCGCGGGTCAATAACCTTTGACACTTCTTCGAGCGCGATTGAATAAGAGCGCGTCACGCCGGTCACCATGGCATCGGCATCGCCTTGTGCCAAAGCACAAGCGCCGAAAATATTTCGGTCATTGGCGACCATGCGTTCGCAATCGCGCATTAAGCGGCCGCGCCGCTGCAGGCGTTGATATAAAAAGCGGCTATAATCCTCAAGTCGGTTTGAATTCCGCGTATCGCGAATTTCAATATCGTCGCGCCCGTCCAGCCCCAATGCTTTCATGTTGTCGCGCACAATTTGTTCAGTGCCGATTAAAATCGGCTCACCCAGCCCCAAATCCCTATAGGCAATGGCGGCGCGAATGACCTGCTCTTGTTCGCCCTCGGCAAAAATCATCCGCTTGGCGTTTTGGCGCGACTTATTCATGATGATTTGTATCGAGCTGGCGGTCGGGTCAAGGCGCGCTTTCAGGCGGTCTTGATAGGCTTGCATATCGACAATCGGCGCGCGCGCGACGCCGCTATCCATCGCGGCGCGTGCCACGGCAGGCGGTATTTCGCTAATCAGGCGCGGGTCAAACGGGACCGGAATAATATAGCGCGGGCCAAAACGTGGGCGCTCACCATCATAGGCGGCGGCCACTTCATCAGGCACATCTTCGCGCGCCAGCATCGCCAGCGCCTCAGCACAGGCAATCTTCATATCGTCATTAATCGTCGTCGCCCTTACATCGAGTGCGCCGCGAAAAATATATGGGAAACCCAAAACATTATTGACCTGATTGGGATAATCCGACCGACCGGTCGCCATGATTGCATCATCGCGAATGGCAGCGACCTGCTCGGGCGTGATTTCAGGGTCGGGATTAGCCATGGCGAAAATAATCGGATTGTCAGCCATTGAACGCACCATATCTTCGGTCACGGCTCCCTTGACCGACAGGCCTAAAAACACATCTGCGCCGTCCATTGCTTCGGCTAATGTGCGCGCTTTCGTGTCTGCTGCATGCGCCGATTTCCACTGGTTCATGCCCTCTTTACGGGTTTTGTAAATGACCCCTTTAGTGTCGCATAAAATCGCATTATTCGACTGCACGCCCATGGCCTTAATCAGTTCGAGGCAGGCTATGCCGGCCGCGCCCGCGCCATTGACGCAGACTTTAAGGTCTTTCATCTCGCGACCGGTCAGATGCAGCGCATTGATGAGACCGGCGGCGCAAATAATCGCCGTGCCGTGTTGGTCGTCGTGAAACACCGGAATGTCCATCAGCTCGCGCAGTTGGCTTTCAATGATGAAGCAATCGGGCGCTTTAATATCTTCCAGATTAATGCCGCCAAAGCTTGGACTAAGATGCTTTACCGCATCGATAATTTCTTGCGGGTCTTCGGTGTCAATCTCAAGGTCAATCGAGTCGACATCGGCAAAGCGTTTGAACAAAACCGCCTTGCCTTCCATCACCGGTTTGGACGCCAGCGCGCCTAAATTGCCTAATCCCAAAATTGCCGTGCCGTTGGAAATCACCGCAACCATATTGCCGCGCGCGGTCAAATCATAAGAGGCATCGGGATTTTCAGCGATGGCTTCAACCGGGACCGCAACGCCCGGCGAATAGGCGAGCGACAGATCCCGCTGGGTCGCCATCGGTTTGGTGGGGCTGATTTCAAGCTTGCCCGGCTTGCCTCTTGAGTGAAACCGTAAGGCTTCCTCATCGGTGAAATTTTTATCCGTATCACTCATTATGCTTCTCTATGTTTAGGGCTTTTAGGCCTTTGGCGTGCCAAAAACAAGGCGGCAGGCTCAATAAAAGCCAAGAAAGGCAAACAAAAACAAAATAAATTCAACAGCTTTTTGGCCTTTTCGCCCGTTCAAAGCGTGTCGGCATGGCGGCGCTTTGCTAGAGTAACGGTCTCATGTCTTCAAGTGCCAAAAAACCTGACCCAACTGAAAGCGGGGTTGATAAAACAGACGCGCATCAGCCGACGCCGATGATGGCGCAGTTTTTGGCGATTAAAGAAAACCATCAAGACGCGCTGCTGTTTTATCGCATGGGCGATTTTTACGAATTATTCTTCGACGATGCGATGGCGGCGGCGGCAGCCTTGGATATTACCCTGACCCATCGCGGCAAGCATTTGGGCCAAGCCGTGCCAATGTGCGGGGTGCCGTATCATGCCAGCGAAGCCTATTTGCAACGCTTGATTAAAGCCGGATTTCGCGTTGCCATTTGTGAGCAAACCGAAGCGCCGAGCGAAGCCAAGAAAAGGGGCGCGAAAGCGGTGGTGCGCCGCGATGTGGTGCGCTTGGTCACGGCGGGAACGCTTAATGAAGACAGTCTGTTGGATGCCAAAAGCCATAATTTCATCGCGGCTTTGGCCTCTCTGGGCAAAGCGCCGAAAGCCGATTGGGCGCTGGCTTGGGCGGATATGTCAACCGGAGGGTTTTTTGCTGCCAAAACCGATGCGCAGGGCTTGCCCGCTTTGCTGGCGCGTTTGGCACCGCGCGAAATTATTATTCCCGATGCGGCAAGCGATAGCATTGGCAGGGCGCTTGACGATATGATGGCGGCTGCGGGCACCGCCCCGATGGTGTCGCCGGTCGCTGATTTGGCCTCGAAAATGGCGGCCACCAAAATCGCCGACCAATTCGGCATGGCCTGTCACGACGCGCTGGCCGGGGAAGGCGCGGCGGTCAATTTGGCCTGCGCGCATATTCTCGCCTATTTTGAGGCGACCCAATATGACACGCAAGTGACCTTGAGCGCGCCGCGCGCTGAAGCCGACAGCCAGATTATGGCGCTTGATGCAGCGACGCGCGCCAATCTGGAATTGAACCGCACATTGTCAGGCGACCGCACGGGCAGTTTATTGAGCGTCATTGATGAGACGATTACCGCCGCCGGTGGACGCGCATTGGCGCTGCGCCTCAATGCGCCGCTTACCGCGCGGGCTGCTATTGAGGCGCGCCATGATGCCATTGCCGCATTATTGACTGCATCTGATATCGCGGACGATGTTCGTGCCGTGTTAAAATCAGCCCCCGATATGGCGCGGGCGCTCAATCGCTTGGCGATGCAGCGCGGCGGGCCGCGTGATTTGCAAGCGTTGGCGCAAGGGCTGGAAGCGGCGGGCGGCGTGGCTGCGCGGCTGCTCGATATGGGCGATGCGCCGTGCGGCGAATTACGCGGGCAAATCGATTGTCTGGCGCGCGAGGGCGCGGCATTGGGCGATTTGCGCACGCAATTAATGGCGGCGCTCGACGACAATGTGCCGCTTTTGGCGCGCGATGGCGGCTTTATCCGCGCGGGGTTTCATTCAGGCCTAGATGAGGCGCGCCGCTTGCGCGATGAAAGTCGCCGTATTATCGCCGCTTTGCAAAACCGCTATGCGACAGAGACCGGCATTAAAGCGCTGAAGATCAAACATAATGGTGTGTTGGGCTATCATATTGATGTGCCCGCCGCGCATGGTGACACGCTGATGCAGCCGCCGCATGATGCGGTGTTTATTCATCGCCAGACTTTAGCCAGCTCGGTGCGGTTTTCGTCGGCCGAATTGGCTGAGCTGGCCGGTGATATTTCGCGCTCGGCTGAAACCGCATTGGCGCTTGAATTGCAATGTTTCGATGAATTGACGCAAGCAATATTGGCGGCACGCGGAGCGCTTGACGCGATGGCTGAGGCGTTGGCGATTATCGATGTCGCCGCCGCTTTGGCCGATAAGGCGCGACAAGAAAACTGGGTGCGCCCGACGCTGCATGATGATTGTCGGTTTATGATTGAAGGTGGCCGCCATCCGGTCGTCGAAGCGGCGTTGAAACAGACCGATAATGCACCGTTTATCGCCAATCCGTGCGCGCTCGATGCGAGCGCCGCCTTAGGGCCGCGCATGAGCTTGATCACCGGGCCCAATATGGCGGGTAAATCAACCTTTTTGCGGCAGAATGCCTTGCTCGCTATTATCGCGCAAATGGGCAGTTTTGTGCCCGCCACCAAAGCTGATATCGGCATTGTTGACCGCGTCTATTCGAGGGTCGGTGCGGCAGATGATTTGGCTCGTGGGCGCTCGACTTTTATGGTTGAAATGGTCGAAACGGCAGCGATTTTGACCGGCGCAGGGCCGCGCGCATTGGTGATTTTGGACGAGATAGGTCGCGGCACGGCAACCTTTGACGGCTTGTCGCTGGCCTGGGCGACGGTTGAATATTTGCACGAGACGCTTGGCTGCCGCACTTTATTTGCCACCCATTATCACGAATTGACGGCGCTGGCGGGGCGGCTTGACGGGCTGGCTAATGCGTCGATGAAAGTGCGCGAACATGAAGGGCAGTTAATATTTTTACACGAAGTCGGTAGCGGTGCGGCTGACCGTTCTTACGGAATTCATGTTGCCGAATTGGCCGGCTTGCCGCCGTCGGTCACGGCGCGGGCGCGCCAAGTGCTGGCTCAATTGGAAGAAAACAATGCCGCGCAAGGCCCCGACATGATAGACGCGCTGCCACTATTTGAGGCGCGCGCGCCCGAGGCGGCGCAAAGCGATGGGCTGCGCGATGCGTTGGCCGAGATTGACCCTGACCGCTTAAGCCCACGCGAGGCGCTGGACTGGCTTTATCAATTGCAGCTTCTGGCCGATAAGGACTGAACTTCTCAGGCCCTGTTTTAGACGCCATGTTTGGTAAGCCATGTTTTAGCCGAAATTCGTGCTATATGAGGACTATTGGTTGAGCTTTTGAAAGGGCAGCCTTTATGGCAACAAAACCGGCATTGAAACAGGCAGATAAATCAATCGACAAACCGGCACCGCTTAGTGAGCCGCCGATTATTGAGCCATTGGCCGACAAGCTGGCCGATTTGGCGCGCGCCCATCAAGGCGATGATAAAAACCTGCGCGCCGCCGTGCTTGAAACGTTGCGCGCCCAACTGGCCCATGAT
This sequence comes from Alphaproteobacteria bacterium, assembly GCA_022428185.1. GTDB lineage: Bacteria > Pseudomonadota > Alphaproteobacteria > RS24 > RS24 > UBA8337. The sequence continues at coordinate 32,342 of JAKMCZ010000201.1, forward strand.
CGCGCTGCGGCCAAGCATGGGTTGGAAAGCGGCAAGTTGAAAGGCGCGAAATGCGCCGAAACCCTGTCGGCTCAAATGGACGCCATGTTGCGCACTTTGGCCGATTTCGTCAGCGCTCATGTGTTGTATATTGCCAATCCGACCGACGCCGAAAAAGTAACCATGGTTGCGGTGGGCGGCTATGGGCGCGGGCGTTTGGCACCCCATTCAGATATCGATTTACTGTTTTTATTGCCCTATAAGCGCACTGCGACCAGCGAGAGCTTTGTCGAATATATTCTTTATATGTTGTGGGATTTGGGGCTGAAAGTCGGCCATGCGACGCGCTCAGTGGCCGATTGTGTGGCGCAAGCCAAAGCCGATATGACGGTGCGCACGGCGATGCTGGAAAGCCGCATTTTATGGGGTGGCACCCCGCTTTATGACAGCTATCGAGAGGCGTTTCAAAACAAGGTGATGCGGGGCACGGCACGACAATTTGTGACTGCCAAGCTGGCTGAGCGCGATGAGCGCCACGAAAAGGCCGGACGCTCGCGCTATTTGGTCGAGCCCAATTTGAAAGAGAGCAAGGGCGGGTTGCGCGATTTGAACACGCTGTTTTGGATTGCGCGCTATAGCTATCAGGTCGACGCGCTCGATGATTTGGTCGATTTGGGTGTGCTGACGGCTGATGAATTGCGCTTGTTTAGGAAATGCGATGACTTTCTCTGGCATGTGCGCTGCCATTTGCACTTTCTGACCGACCTTGCCCAAGAGAGGCTGAGCTTTGATGTGCAAAAGCCGCTTGCCGCGTTTTTCTATCCCAGCAATGACGGTGGCGATAAGCTCGCCAAAAGCGCCGGTATGAAGCCGGTTGAAAAATTTATGCGCCGCTATTTTTTGGTGGCTAAAAATGTCGGTGATTTGACCGCTATTTTTTGTGCCTCGTTGGAAGCTTCGCAGAAAAAGCCGCGCGCCGTGGCGCGGCTGCCGGCGCTGTTTCAGCGGCAAAAGCAGGTTGACGGGTTCACGATTGGTGTCAGCCGCTTGCAAATGGCGCGCCGCGACGTGTTTGAACGCAATCCGGTCAATCTCATTCGCGTCTTTCATTTAGCCGATAGCACCGGTCTCGATATCCACCCCGACACATTGCGTGCCATTACCCAGCACACGCATCTTATCAATGCCGCCTTGCGCAGCGATGATGAGGCGAATAAATTATTCCTCGACCTTTTGACCTCAAAGCGCGACCCCGAACGGATTTTGCGACGCATGAATGAGGCAGGTGTTTTGGGTCGCTTCATTCCTGATTTCGGCCGCATTGTCGCCTTGATGCAATTCAACATGTATCACCATTACACGGCAGACGAACATTTGCTGCGCGCTTTGGGTTTGCTTCGCGAAGTTGAAAGCGGGGCGGTCGCCGAGGCCCATCCGCTGGCAACTGATTTGCTGAATAATGGCGCGATAAATCGGCGGGTGATTTATCTCGCCACCTTGCTGCACGATATCGCCAAAGGTCGCCCCGAAGACCATTCAGTGGCCGGCGCGCGCATTGCCCGCAAGCTGGGCCCGCGCCTCGGCTTCTCAAAAGCCGAAACGGCACTGACCGAATGGTTGGTGCAAGAACATTTGGTGATGAGTGATGTCGCCCAAAGGCGCGATTTGACCGACCCGCGCACGGTCGAAGATTTTGCCAAGACCGTACAAAGCATGGAGCGCCTCAATCATTTATTTGTCCTTACCGAAATTGACATTAAGGCGGTCGGCCCGGGCGTATTTAATGGCTGGAAGGCGCAGTTGTTAAGAGAGCTTTACGCTGAGACGGCCTCGCGCTTCAACGCCGGAACCGCTTTGGCGGTGCGCGGCGAGCGGCTGGATGGCGCCAAAATAACATTTGCCGAAACGCTGGATCAGGCATGGAGTGCGGGTAAAATAAACACTTATATGGACCGCCATTCAGACGCTTACTGGTCAAGCTTTCCGGTCGATGCGCAAATGCGTCACGCCAAAATGATTGGCGATATGGAAGCTGATAAAAGCGCCATGGCGCTGGAAGTGCACGCCGATATGCTTCGCGATTGCTCGGAAATCACCATTATTTGCCAAGACCATGCGGGCGTGTTTGCGCGGCTGGCGGGAGCCTGTGCGCTGGCTGGTTTGACGATTTTGGACGCGCGCATCACCACCACGCGCGACGGCTTGGCAATTGATGCGTTGCATGTCTCCGACCCTGACCGCCAGGGGCCTTTGTCCGATGAAAAAGCGACGCGCCTTTTGGCGACCATGCGCGATGTTTTATCAGGCGACATTATTGTGCCTGATAAACTGGACGCGACGATGCGGCGTGCCTCGATTGAGGCTTTTGATTTAACCCCGCAAGTGCGGATTTCAAATGCACTGGCGGCTAATGCGACGGTTGTTGAAATAAGCGGGCTTGACCGTCATGGCTTGCTATATGCGCTATTGCGCGCGCTATTGGTGCTTAATCTGTCGGTCTCGGCAGCGCGTATTGCCACTTTTGGTGAGCGCGTGGTCGATGTGTTCCACGTCACCGATTTGGCTGGCGCGCAATTGACCGAAGCGGCGCGGCGCAAAAAATTAAGCGCCACATTGCGCCGTGTTATCCAAAATCCGGTCAAGGCAGCGCAGCCGAAAAAACCGTCACGCGGGCGCAAAACGCAAAAGGCGAGCAAGACAAACAAAAGCAAGGCGGCCTGACATGGCTGCTTCGAAAAACGGCGCGCCAAAAGATGCCGCGCCGACAGCCGGATTATTGCCCAACGCAGCATTGGTCGGCGCAGCGACACTGGCAAGTCGCATCACCGGTTTTGTGCGCGATATTTTTCTGGCCGCTTTGATGGGGGCGGGCCCCTTGGCGGAAATTTTCGTCATTGCTTTCCGCTTGCCCAATTTGTTTCGCCGATTATTTGCCGAAGGCGCGTTTAACGCAGCTTTTGTGCCGTTGTTTTCGCAGCGCTTATCGCAACAAGGTCAACCCGCCGCGTTAGCCTTAGCC
>JAKMCZ010000206.1 GCA_022428185.1 Alphaproteobacteria bacterium
GCGCGGGCACTTAATGGCCGACAGATTATCTTTGCAAAAGGCAACCAGCTCAGCCTCCAATTCCGGTCCGGCATCAGACCATTCGGCAGGCTGAACCACGGCTTTTACCTCTTCACCGAAATCTTCATTCGGCACGCCGATAACCGCTACATCGGCGACCCGTGGGTGGGTGATGAGCAGATTTTCGGTTTCTTGGGGATAAACATTAACCCCGCCCGTGATAATCATAAACGCCTTGCGGTCGGTCAGATAAAGGTAACCCTCTTCGTCAAGCCGACCGACATCACCCAATGTTGACCAGTTTTTCTGGTTCGGGTGACGGCTTTCGGCGGTTTTCTTTTCGTCATTGTAATATTCAAATGTCGGCGAATCGACATCTGGCTGCTCAAAGAAAATCGTGCCTGACTCGCCAACCGGCAATTCATTGCCTTCATCGTCACAAATATGCAGGACGCCGGTTAAAGCCGTCCCAACCGAACCTCTATGCGCCAGCCATTCTTCTGAATTGAGTTGGGTGAATCCATTGCCTTCCGAACCGGCATAATATTCGTAAATTACCGGTCCCCACCATTCGATCATCTGTTCTTTAATCGGTATTGGGCAGGGAGCGGCGGCATGAATAGCCGTTTGCATTGACGACAAATCATATTTGGTGCGTGCCTCTTCGGGCAGTTTCAACATGCGCACAAACATTGTCGGCACCCATTGGCTTTTGGTGCATTTGTGCTTTTCAATCAGCGCCAGAGCCTCTTCAGGGTCGAAATTTTCCATTACGACACACGTCGTGCCGACCGCTTGGGCGGCCATGTTATAGCGCAAGGGTGCGGCGTGATAGAGCGGCGCGGGCGACAGATAAATCGATTTATCGTCAAAGCCGTAAAGCAGCGTTACCAAGCCCAAAAGCGCGTCAGACTCTTCAATTTTATTGCCTGTCAGCGGACGACGAATACCTTTCGGGCGGCCGGTTGTGCCCGACGAATAAAGCATGTCCATGCCTTGCGTTTCATCAGCCACCGGCTCAGTCGGCATAGCGTCGCGTGACGCCAGATACTCGTCATAGCCATCAGCGGCATTGCCGACCATAAACATGCCTGCCATATCGGGCAGTGCATCGACCAGCTTTTCGGCTTCGTCTTTCATATAGTCTGAGGTGAAGAGAATTTTTGCGCCGCAATCTTTAACGATATATTCGACTTCACCGGCGGTCAGACGCGAGGATACGGCGGTGAAATACAAACCGGCGCGCTGCGCAGCCCAACAAATTTCCAGAAAATGAACATTGTTTTCCATGAAAATGGCAATGCCGTCGCCGACCTTAAGGCCGCGTGCGCGGGCTAATTGAGCGATTTGATTTGACCGGTCGTTTAACTGCTTAAAGGTGACCACTTCTTCAGACGCGGCCATAATATAAGCAGGGCGATCGGGTGTGTTTTGCGCGTGAATATATGGATGCATTACTCTCTCCCAAAATGTCCCATTGCCAAGAACTATAGAGATATGAGAGGTTTCGGCAAGAGAGTGTGAAGGGGGAAAGACAAAATGTCTGACTACGAACAAATTAAAACTGAGATTGATGAAAACGGCATCATGGTGCTGACCTTGTGCCGTCCCGAAGCGATGAATGCGTTTACCGGCCGCATGATGCACGAAATTGTCGATGCTTTTGACAAAGCCGATAATGATGATGCGGTGCGCGCTATTGTTATGACCGGCGATGGCGAGCGTGCCTTTTGCGCCGGTGCCGACCTGTCGCAAGGCGATAAGACATTTGACTATGCTGAGCGCAGTGATGGCGGGAAAAAGTCGGAGGTCTTGTCTGAAAGCGGAGAGATAAACTGGTCGAGCGAAGATATTCGTGATGGCGGCGGTATGTTGACCTTGCGGATTTATGAAAGCATCAAACCGGTTATTGGCGCGATTAATGGCGCGGCGGTCGGCGTGGGCGTGACCATGCAATTGCCGATGGATGTGCGCATTGCCTCAGACAATGCCCGCTTCGGATTTGTTTTTGCCCGTCGGGGTATTGTTCCTGAAGCGTGTTCTAGCTGGTTCCTGCCACGCATTGTCGGTATTTCACAAGCTCTGCAATGGTGCTATTCGGGCGAGGTTTTTGGTGCCGAGGAAGCGTTGCGTGGCGGTCTTGTTAGCGAAATCGTGCCGCAAGCCGATTTGCTGGCGCGCGCTAAAGAAGTTGCCTTGCAAATGACCAAGATGAGTTCGCCCGTATCGGTCGCGATGACACGGCAAATGTTGTGGCGCATGCTGGGTGCCGATCACCCGATGGAAGCGCATAAAGTGGACAGTAAAGCGATTTTTGGCCGTGGCCGACAATCCGATGCCAAAGAGGGTGTGGTTTCGTTTCTTGAAAAGCGCGACCCTGATTTTGCCGATAAACCAAGCAGTGATATGCCCGAATTCTATCCGTGGTGGGACGAGCGCAAATTTTCGTGAGGCTATAGAGGCTCGTCTTCTTTGCGCATAATGCCCCATACCGGGGTAACGGCAATCAGTGTTGTCACCAATATCAGCATGCTGACGGCGCATAGAAAAGTGGTCGCCAGCGGGCCGATAAACTCGGTTACGATGCCGCTCAAGGTCGCGCCGACGGGTGCTGAACCCATAAAGCCGAGGCTGTAAAAAGCCAGCACGCGTCCGCGCGCATCGGGTGGCGCTTCGACTTGAACGATGGTGCGCGCCATTGTCATATTCACTCCGGCGGCAAGACCCCAAGCACCGGCAATCGCGCAAACTGCGCCGAAGGTCGGGGCAATCGGCACCAGCATGAGGGCGAAGCAGCCGACAATTAGCGCGCCAACCATAGCGCGGCCGCGTCGTTCGACCGGACGGCGGGTCATCATAATGACGGTTGAAACAATCGTTCCGCCCCAAAAGGTGAAATTCAAAATCGAAATTTCCAATTGCCCACCGCCGAAAATATCAGTGACGATGAGCGGCAGCGTGACCATAAAAATACCGATGAAAAATATACCGGTGCCGACAGAGGATAAGATTACCGGACGCATGACCGATGATTTCCAAACAATAGAAAACCCGGCTTTCCAGCCGCTGCGTTCATCATCTTGGCTCGGCACAGGCGGAAAATCGGGGAGCGCAAGGGTGACTAAAAACCCGATGACCAGCGCAATGGTCTGCATGGCTAATATCGCCCAGGGGCCAGCGATATGGTCTGCGGCTCCGTCCAAAATATAGCCGAGCAATTGCGCGGCAAATTGGGCAATCAGTGCCATCATCACTGAATTTTGAATATTGCCGGTCGCAACGCGCGATAAAAGTGCATCACGGGTCGGCACCATAAAAGCAAAACTGGCGCTCATCAGCAGGCCGAAAACAATAATATGCCAATATTCGAGCGCACCCGAATAGGTCAGCCAGCCCAGCACAATCGGCGGAATGGCGGCCAGTAAATTGACCCAAAGTAAAATCACTCGACTGTCGCTCTTATCGGCCAGCGAACCGGCAAACATCATAAGAAACACTTGCGGCACGGCCAGTGCCACTTGCGCGGCGGCCAAATCTCCGGCTGTGCCACCCAGCGTGATGATGACCAAAGTCGGCACCATGACGAATTGCAGCCCATTAGCGGCAAACCATGTGGCGATACCCCCTAGATAGGGTATCATCGGGTTAATGCCCCAGCGCGCACTGACCGCTTGGCTGTTATTTTCTTGAGCCGACATCAATACTCCCGCGTTAACATTATCGGATGTTAATTAAGCCGTTTTCGTCCAATAACCAAAATAAATTAAATCGGCCTAAGCTGGGTTTTTGGCGCGGCTGCGGGCGCGCCGCTCAGCAAAGATTATGCTGAAACTGGCTTTAATGCGTTTATCGGTGCATTACGGCTATCAATCGGCCAGCGCGGCGGCGGCGTCATTCCGAATTCGTTGAACCATAGCGTAAAAACCGTTGGAGCGTTGCGGCGTTAAATGCTCACCGAGGCCGAGTTTCTGAAATGCGCCTTCGGCATCATACTCAACAATTTCGCTAACCGATTTGTCTTTATAGAGATCGAGCAATATGGCGACCAAGCCGCGCACAATATGAGCGTCGCTATCGCCGCGAAAAGAAAGCTTATCCTCATCACGTTCATTAACTAGCCACACTTGGCTGACGCAGCCCGGCACTTTATTGGCGTCGCTATGCTCGGCATCGCTGAGTGGCGCGAGGCCATTGCCTAGCTCAATAATATAGCGATAGCGCTCTTCCCAATCGTCAAACAGGGCGAAATCGTCCATCAGGGTTTCAAGCGACATAGGCGGCTCCTTTACTGAAGCGGAAAATAGGCGCGATTGCCGCTCAAGGCAATCATGATAGGCTGGTTTTCATGAATTTGCGTTTGAAATCTGAACTATATGTGCAGGCATTGGTGCGTCGCGCGCAAGGCGCGATGGCTGCGGCATATGTGCTGGCGCGCGGTGATAAAGATGCGGGCGGCATTTATGTGCGGGTCAATCGGCTTGACGGCACTGTCGGGGTGCTGAATATGTTTACCGATATGGATGGTGCGCAAAGCTTTCGCGTGGTCTTGCCGCCGGGCAGTGCCGAAGCGGAAAGCGATACGTTGATTGAACGCGATAGGCAACGCGACCCTGATTTATGGGTGGTGGATATTGAAGACGCTAAAGGGCGCCATTTTCTGGACGGGCGCATTGACGGCAAGTGGGAAGGTGAGTGGGATTGATGGAAGCGTTTTGGTCATTGGTTGAAGAGGTTTGGTCTGAAAGCAGTTTCGGTGTCAGTCCGGCTGAGTTACTTACAGCGCTGGCGGTCTTTTTGGTCTTCGCCGTGTTGCGTGGCCTGTTTACGCGCTTTGTGTTGGGTGGGCTGGAACGGCTGACCAAGCGCACTGAAACCGAGATTGACGATTTGCTGCGCGAAGCGTTGGAACGACCAATAAAGTTTTTCTTCCTGATTTTGGGCGTGTTCTTTGCGCTGGAAGTGCTGCCGCTGGACGGGCTGGCAGCGGAATTGGCCGATAAGATTATGCGTTCGCTGATTGCGGTCGGCATTTTTTGGAGTTTTTATGCGGCCAGCACACCGGCCAGTATGGCGCTGAAAAGGATTGAAGATGTTTTATCGCCGGAAATTGTCGGCTGGCTGCTGACCCTGCTGCGTTGGGGCATTGTGCTGACCGGCCTGGCGACGATTTTACAAATTTGGGGAATTCAAATCGCGCCGATTATTGCCGGTTTCGGCTTGTTCGGCGTGGCGGTGGCGTTGGGTGCGCAAGACCTTTTCAAAAATCTGCTGGGCGGCGTGTCTATTTTAATCGAGCGGCGTTTTAAGCTGGGCGACTGGATTGAGGTTGAGAGCGTTGTCGAAGGCAATATTGAGCAAATCGGTTTTCGCTCGACGCGTGTTCGTCGTTTCGACCAAGTGCCGGTTGTTGTGCCAAATAATATGTTTTCCGACCATGCGCTGGTCAATTATTCCAATATGACGCGGCGGCGTATCAAATGGACAATCGGACTCGAATATCGCACGACGGCGGCGCAGCTAAAACAAGTGCGCGAAGGCATTTTGGCGTGGCTCGACAGCGACCCGCGCTTCGTTACCGAAATTCATGAAGTGCCCAATATCGTGCATATTGACGGCTTTAATGATAGCTCGATTGACATGCTGGTTTACTGCTTCACCGAAACCACCAAATGGTATGACTGGCTGTCGGCTAAAGAAGATTTGGCGCTGGCGATTAAAACCGTGGTCGAGGATGCGGGCACCGGCTTCGCTTTCCCCAGCCGCTCGATTTATATGGAGAATGACGGGGTTGATTGACCTCAACCAAACGCCTTGTTAGCTTTCCCTCAATAAGAAAAAAAGAGGAGGCTGTTATGCCCAAAACTAAAAACAAGTTCGTGTGGTATTATTTCGGCACTTTGGAAAAACCTGAAAGCAGTGGCGGTTTTGTTTTTGCCAAAAGTAAGGCAAATGGCCAAAGCAAGATGAGTATAGAAAAATATAAGAGCAGTGCGAATGAGGTGTTGGAGAAGCTAGAACTTTTTTATGAAAGCGGAATTGAAGTGGATTTGTGTGTCAGTCAAAACACCTCAGATTGGTCTCAGTCGGAATGGTTTAGTGGCGTTCGGGAGAGTAAAGGAGAATCGGAATGGTTTACTGACGTTCGGGCGCAGAAAAGCGAAAGTGACAATGTCGCACCAGAGGCGCAAGCAGCAACGCAATATATTTCAAGACCAGCAGGTCGGTGCTCAGTTTGCGGAAATTCGGGGTATGTTTCGAATGATTGGGATGGACCTTGTTTCGAATGCGGCAGGTCTTCAGGTGAAGACTATTATCCTTTCGAATAATTGAGATAAGCCACAACTGCTATTTGATAGCTAAAGGTAGATTAATTGGCGGCGTTAGCCTATTTCCCCCGCGCCCAAAGTGCACCTTTGGTCGCGTCGGCCGCCGGTTGATACGCGCCCGATAATTCGCCCAAAGCGGTCTGGAACGTTTCCAGCGTGATGTCGCCAGCCAATTCAAACGCATTGATGCCGCAGCGGTTCATCATCGCCCATTGGTCGTAAAGCACATCGCCCGTGGCGCGTAATTCACCTGAGAAATTGAACTCTTCGCGCAGCACGCGGGCGGCGGAATAGCCGCGCCCGTTGCGATAGGCTGGGAAGTGAATGGCGATGAGAGCCAGACTGTCGATAAACGGGGCCAGCTCGCGCACATCTTCACCGAGGTCGGTTTTACCGCGCGCTTTGTCAGGGTCATCGGCCCGCAAAACAACGCCGAGCGGGGCGGTGCGTTGGGCCAGAGCCTCGGCATCGGCTTTTAAGCGGTCGAGCGAAATAATCGCCGGTGCGTTGCCCAGAGGCGCGTCATCGTCTAAATATGTCCAGCTTTCCTGCGTCGACGCCCCGTCAATGACCAGATGATAATCAGTCATATAGACGCTCCTTAAACGGCGCCATGCCGACGCGCTGATAGGTGTCGATGAAGCGTTCATCGCTTTCGCGTAAATCAGTATAGGTGGTGACGACGGTTTCAATCGCGTCAACAATATCTTCTTCGGTAAAGGCGCGTCCGGTTATCTGACCGATAGCGGCGTTTTCGTCTGCCGCGCCGCCGAGTGAGATTTGATAAAACTCAGTGCCTTTTTTATCGACGCCCAAAATGCCGATATGCCCGACATGGTGGTGGCCGCAGGCATTGATGCAGCCGGAGATTTTTATTTTCAATTCGCCAATATCGTATTGCCTGTCGAGGTCGCTAAAGCGTTCGGAAATCTCTTGCGCCAGCGGTATCGAGCGCGCATTGGCGAGATTGCAATAATCAAGCCCCGGGCAAGCAATCTGGTCTGAAATGAGGCCGAGATTGGCGGTTGCCAATTCATGCGCGGCGAGTGTGTCATATACGGTTTTCAAATCGTCCAGTTTCACATGCGGCAAAACCAGATTTTGTTCATGCGTCACGCGCAATTCGTCGAAACTATATTGCTCTGCCAAATCGGCAATCACGTCCATTTGCGCGTCGGTCGCATCGCCCGGCACGCCGCCAATCGGCTTCAGTGAGATATTGACGATCGCGTATCCCGACTGCTTATGCGCCACCACATTGGCGCGCACAAAGCGGGCAAAATCAGCGTCCTCGGCCAATGCTTTGGTGTGGGCGTCGCTTTCTTGCGACAGGGTTTCAAAATCGGGCGCGGCGAAGTAAGCGCTGATGCGGTCAATCTCTTCTTGCGGCACGCTGAGCATTTGGCCGGCATCGATTTTGGCAAATTCCGTCTCAACCAAGCGGCGCATTTCTTCTTCACCTGTTTCGTGAACCAGAATTTTAATCCGCGCCTTGTAAGAATTATCGCGCCGCCCCAGCATATTATAGGCGCGCATCACCGCCTCCAGATAAGCCAGCAATTTGGCCTTTGGGACAAAATCGGTCATCTTTTTGGCGATGAACGGGGTGCGGCCTTGACCGCCGCCAACATGCACTTCATAGCCGATGTCGCCCGCGTCATTTTTCTTCACCACAATACCGATATCGTGCAGTTTGATAGCGGCGCGGTCGTTCTCATGACCGGTCACGGCAATCTTGAATTTACGCGGTAGATACGTGAATTCGGGGTGGAAGGTCGACCATTGGCGAATGATTTCGGAAACGATGCGCGGGTCTTCGACCTCGCCGTCAATCGCACCCGCATATTGGTCTGAGGTGACATTGCGAATACAATTGCCCGACGTCTGAATGGCATGCATCTCAACCGTCGCCAACTCGTCCAGCAGTTCGGGAATTTTATCCAATGCGGGCCAATTAAATTGAATGTTTTGCCGCGTGGTGAAATGGCCGTAGCCACGGTCATATTTGCGGGCAATATGCGCCAGCATGCGGACTTGCTCGCTGCGCAATGTGCCATAGGGAATGGCGACGCGCAGCATATAAGCGTGCAGTTGCAGATAAACGCCGTTCATCAGGCGCAGCGGTTTGAACTGATCTTCGCTCAACTCACCGGAGACGCGGCGCGCCACTTGGCCGCGAAACTGCTCGACACGGTCGGCAACCAGCTTGTGGTCAAACTCATCATAACGATACATGGGCTTAGGCCTCCGCGCTTTGCTTGCCGAGGTCGAGGCGCACGGTCGGGCCGGCGGCGCGAATGGTCTCACGCACGCTGGCCGGTTTGTAAAATTTGCCGTCTTCCAGCACTTCAAACAAATAAGGTTCAAGCACATGGGCTTCAAAATCAGCCGGCATGGCGCGCGCCAAAAGCGCATCAGCGGCTTCGGCTCCGTCGGCAATATCCGCGTCGACGAAACGTTCCGCCCAGCGATTGTCAGCAGCCCAATACACCACCTCGCCATCGCTCAGGCGATTGGCGGTAACGGCTTGAAAGCGGGCTCCTTTTGCGGCGTGTTGCGCCATTGAAAATCCTCATTGAAAAGACGCGCGGATATTGCCTAATTTCCATAAACACGTCAACAGCATGTAGAATAGGTTTAACCACAAAATATTTTGTGGAAAAGCCGTTAGCTTTTTATTTACCGGTTTTTGAAATATTGGCCGCAAGGAGAAATCTGATGCGGCTTTGGATGTTGATTGTTTTGAGTTTGGCTATGTTCATGCCGATACCGGCAATGGTTTGGCTTGGTCAATTAGAAGGCACGCCCGCTGCGTATCAATGCAGCGATGGGTTTTGTTCGTTATCAGCGCCGGAAACTTTCATGCCAACGATGCAGCAAAATCCATTCTATGAAGCTCAGCAAATAGAACAGGAAAATGCCCAGCAGCGACAGCAAGGCGAGGCTTGCGAACATGGTGGCTATTTCCAGCCGATTGCCCGCCTCGATAATGCGCCAGGCAAGGCCGGTGCTGGCCCCCGAACCGGCGACGAATTCGGCAACCACCGCGCCTATCAGCGCCAAGCCACCGGATATTTTGGCACCTGTCAGCATGGCCGGTAAGGCGGCGGGCAGTTCGAGATAGATAAGCCGCTGCCACCAAGCGGCACCGGACAGGCTCATTAAATCATGCAATTGCGGGTCGATGCTGCGAAGCCCCTGCACCGTATTGGTCAAAAGCGGGAAGAAAGCGACAATCCAAGCAATAATTACCAGCGCGCGCGAGACATTATCAAAGCCGACCCAGATGAGAATAAGGGGCGCAATGGCGACCACGGGCGTGACCTGCAAGGTAACGACATAAGGATAAAGCGCCATCTCGATAAGCCGCGCGCGGGTGAAAATAATCGCCAGCGATATCGCCCCAATGATGGCCCAGAAAAAAGCCAGTGCGGTGACTTTGACGGTGACCCAAAGCGCTGTCATGAGCGAACCGAAATTATCGACCAGCGCGCCACCAATCGCTGACGGGGCGGGCAAGATGAACACCGGCACATCAGCCAGCGAGACCCAAATCTCCCAAAGGGCAAGCAGGGCAATGCCGACGATAAAGGGCACGAGATAGCGCATCGTTTAGACCCTTTCTCCATGACCGAGCGCATTGCTTAGTTGTCGGCAAGCGGCATTAAAAGCGGCGGAGCTGCGAAAATCAGCATCGCGGTCGTTTTGATCAATTGCGATTTCTTCGGTTACTTTTCCGGCTTGCATCACCAGCGCGCGCTCGGCCAGATAGGCCGCTTCGGTAACTGAGTGTGTAACGAAAATAATCGTGCAATTTTGCTGTTGCCAAATGGCGCGCAATTCATCATCGAGGCGAAACCGCGTCAGCTCGTCCAAAGCGGCAAATGGCTCGTCCATCAATAAAACCGGCGGTCGCTTAGCC